>DASPIL010000056.1 GCA_035629175.1 Verrucomicrobiia bacterium
TGAATCCAATCCGAATTCCTTTCTGCGCCATTGTGGCCCTGTCCGCATGCACGCACTTCAACAACGAGCCTGCCGTCAGCTTTCTCGGCGATCCCGCTCCGGACACAGCGGCAACCCAGATAATCGAAATCCGTCCCGACACGAAATGGGTCAACGTGACGGGCGGTGAGATCGTGAAGTTTGTCGTCGGCGGCAAGTCCTTTGCCTGGGCCTTCAATGTGGGCACCGGTGTCAGCCATTTCGATCTCAGCCGTGTCGCGCCCCCCGGTGTGCTTAACCGCCCGGTATTCGTCTATCTGGCGCCCGACCCGCGTTATATCGGCGGCGGGGATGACGGCGATCGCGGAACGGGTTCATGACGCTTAGTGATGTTCCGCGACGCAATCGTCAAGGAACTGTTCCTTGTACGCCCGACAGATCGCCCGCACTTCCGCAATCTCGGTTTCAAGGATGTCCCGACTACGGGCTGATGTGTCCGGGCGAGCATACTCGGCGCGCTTTGCTTTGATTCGGTTTTCGAGGTATTCCAGAAACCTGTCGGTTTTCGCAGCGTCTGTCCGGAGCATGCGGTCCTCCTCAAAAAATCGCTGAGTCTTTTCACGCCTCAGGTTACGTCGGTAGCGGACGCGAAACTGTTCAATCATTGCTATTCAGCAATTACAGCCGATGACAATGCTTTTTGCCTGCCATATCCATGGGATTTTTTGCGGGAAAACATGCAGGCCCGAAAGGGGAGGTGGCTCCTGCATACAACAACCATCGTTCCCTTCTACTGTCTAAACGCGAATGCTTCCCATAAGAGGTACGCTTTGACATCCCCTGTGCCATTCGGTGAAGAGTCGCTGCGCCAAATCGCAAAGACCAATATCGTCGGCATGTGCTGCTGGAATATCCATGGCAGCATTGTCGAGGCGAACGACATGTTTTGCCGCATGACAGGCTACACCCAGCAGGAAGTCCAGGCGGGCGACGTGAAGCTGGCCGACCTGTGTGCGCCGGGTGCGCGCCCGGTGAATCTCCCTGCGCTGGACGA
>DASPIL010000057.1 GCA_035629175.1 Verrucomicrobiia bacterium
TCTGCAGGAGTTGGCACTGCGCCTTGACCGCAGCCTGGAGTATCCCGGCCAATTGACGCCTCTGTGGAGCGGTTGACTCTCAATTTACCCACCGTCCGGTCGATGGTGGGCCGCTCTTTGAAATCGCCCTAATCAAACCCTCATCTGAACGCTCACGGGTGGGGTGTCTTCAGTCGCCTTGAGGTGCCTCCTCAAAACAAGACACGCGCCGCTTTTAAAAAATGACCGCACTCCCATTTCCCGTAGTCCCTCCTACCTTCCGGAATCCTTGCGGGCAAGGGTCTGCCATTGCCAACCCGATTTTGCGCGCTTACGATCTTTCACTCCGCGGCCGATGCGCGGTTCCGATGTCCGAATACAAAGTCAAATTCGAGGTCTTTGAAGGCCCGCTGGATTTGCTCCTCTATCTCATTCGAAAGGAGGAGGTCGACATCTATGAGGTCAACCTCACGCGCCTTGCCACCCAGTTCATCGAGTACATCGACACGATGCGCATGCTCGACCTCGATGTTGCGGGCGAGTTCCTGGTGATGGCCGCGACACTGATGTACATCAAGAGCAAGGAGCTGCTCCCGGTGGAACAACAGGTGCAGACTGAGGGCGAGGACGAGGGAGAGGATCCGCGATGGGAATTGATTCGGCAGCTCGTTGAATACAAAAAGTTTAAAGATGCCGCGGCGCAACTTCAGACACTCGAAAGCCGGCAGGAAAACGTGTTTCCGCGGCGGCCCGGAAAGATTGAGTTTGAGCCTGAACCCGCGCGCGGCAAACCCGAGGTTTCGATCTTTGACCTCGTTAACGCGGTCAATTCCGTCCTCCAGCGAATTTCAAAAAAAGATGACGCGCGCGACATCTACGAGGACAAGTGGAGCGTCAGCGAGAAAATCGAGCATGTGCTCGGCATGATCGCGTCCCGGCCGCGGCTGCGCTTCTCGGAATTGTTTGCCGATGCCAGCACACGACCCGAGGTGATCTGCACCTTCCTGGCGCTGCTGGAGCTCATTCGGCTCAAGCAGCTGGTTTGCGAACAGGCGGAGAACTTCGGCGAGATCGAAATTGTCCGGCGTGCACCGGAACCGCAGCCGGCCGAGGCCGCCGCACCCCCGGCCCAGCAGGAACCCCCGTCCAACGATTCGTCCGCCCTGCCTGACAGCGGGCCGGCTTCATTCGAACACAATGGATAACGAAATACCCCAGCCAGAGGCGGAGAGCTCCCCCGCGGTTCTTCCGGCCGAACTCAAGTTCATCCTGGAAGCATTGCTCTTTTCCGCCCAAAAGCCACTCAGCCTGAAGGAAATCCGGGACGCCCTGGCAGGTGCCGTGGAACACGCGGAAGGCGATGCGCGCGCCGCCGCATTCAAGAAAGTCAGGGAACCAGAAATGATTGCCACGCTCGAGGAACTGGCGAGGGACCACGACGCGGCGGCTAGAAGCTATCGTCTTGCATGCATCGCGGGATCCTGGCAGTTCGTAACGCTGCCGGATTATGCGCCGTGGCTGAAGGCGTTGGTCGGGGTAAAGGCACGCCCTCCTCGACTCTCCCAGGCCGCGCTTGAGACGATGGCGATCATTGCCTACCGGCAGCCGATCACCCGCGCGGAAGTGGAGCAGATTCGCGGCGTAAGTGTGGACGGCACAATGCAAACCTTGATTGAGCGCGGGTTGGTCGAGCAAACCGGCAGGGCTGAGGCGGTGGGGCGTCCAGCGCTTTACGGCACCACGGCGGTGTTCCTGGAGTATTTTGGATTGCGAAGCCTGGACGACCTGCCTGCAGCCGAGGAGTTGCGGCGCATTGTCATTGAAAAGCCGGCCGCCCCATTGACGGCGGACCCTGGGCTGGCGACAGTTCCGCCTGAACCGTTGAAGTCCGCTGAACAATCGGTTGTCGTGGAAACCTTACCTGAGGCGACTGAAAGCTCCCCCGCGACGGATAAACCCACTGCGGATTGATTCTTCGAGGCGGTTTCTCCATTCTGCCCCGGCTGTGAATATTTCCGACCATCGCAAGGCCATCGACCTTCTGGATGCGCAGATCGTCAAGTTGCTGAACGAACGCACGCGGCACGTGCTGGCAATTGGCGAAATCAAGCTCAAAGCAGGCGAGGAGATCTATGCCCCGCACCGAGAGCGCGCAGTGCTTCAGCGGATCTGCAAACTGAATGAGGGTCCGATGACCGATGATTCGCTGCGGGCCGTGTATCGCGAGGTGATGTCGAGCGCGTTGTCCTTGGAGAAATCCCTGACGATCTCGTATCTCGGGCCGGAAGCCACGTTCACACATCAAGCCGCGATCCGGCGCTTCGGGTCCAGCCTGCGCTATGCGGCGCAGAAGACGATTGCTGATGTCTTTTCAGAGGTGAGCAAGAACCGCGCGGATTACGGCGTGGTGCCTGTCGAAAATTCCACGGAGGGGGTCGTCACCCACACGCTCGACATGTTCGTCGACAGCGATCTCAAGATTGTGGCGCAAATCATCCTTCCCGTTCAGCAGTGCCTGATGAGCAATTCTCCGCGGTCACAGTTGCGGAAACTGTATTGTCATCCGCAATCACTGGCCCAATGCCGCGGCTGGATTCAAAACCACCTGCCGCAGGTTGAAATCATCGAGACCTCCTCGAACGCCCGCTCGGCCGAACTCGCCGCGAAGGAAAAAGGTGCAGCCGCTGTGGGCGGAATTCTTGCAGCGGAAAAATATGGTTTGAACGTTTTGGAGCAGGACATCCAGGATAACGCTGCCAACGCCACGCGCTTTCTCGTTCTCGGGCGTCGCTGCAGCCCGCCGACTGGCAGCGATCGCACGAGCCTCATGGTCAGCGTCAGCCACAAGGTTGGGGCATTGCATCATGCACTCGCGGCATTTCGGCGAAACAAAATCAATCTCACCAAAATCGAATCGCGGCCGAGCAAGCGCAAGGCCTGGGAATACTTCTTCTTCATCGACTGCGATGGCCATCAGCAGGATCGCAAAGTCGCTGGGGCCATCACAGCGCTGGAAGCGGAGTGCAGCTTTGTCAAAGTTCTTGGGTCATATCCGAATTCCGACTGACTCGCCATGAGCCATCTCGCCCGCGCCCGCACGGTTTTCGACATCGAGCTCGCTGCGATCAAAGCCGTGCGGGCGCAGCTCGACTCGCAATTTGACCAGGCCGTGGACTGCATTGTCGCCGCGCTCGCCAATCGCAGCAAAGTTGTCATCGTGGGCATTGGCAAATCGGGCAACGTGGGAGGCAAAATCGCCGCCACCCTGACGAGCACTGGATCCACTTCCGTCGTGCTCAACAGCGTTGACGCCCTGCACGGCGACGTCGGGATTGTGAATGACGGCGACGTCATCCTGGGCCTGAGCTATTCGGGCGAGTCGGAGGAATTGTTAAACCTGCTCCCGGCCCTGAAGCGGTTTTCAGTCCGTGTCATTTCCATGACAGGCAATGCGAAGTCTGCCCTCGCAATGCACAGCGACATCGTGCTGAACGTGCGTGTGCCGAAGGAAGCATGCCCGTTCAATCTCGCGCCGACTTCCAGCACCACCGCAATGCTCGTCATGGGTGATGCACTTGCCATGGCAGTCCTTCAGGCGCGCGGGTTCAAGAAAGCTGACTTCGCACGGTATCATCCGAGCGGAGCCATCGGACGCGCCATGCTGCTGCGCGTGGGCGACATCATGCGAAAGGGTGAGCGCAACGCGGTGGCGCGCGAGGATCTCACCGTAAAAGAGGCGCTGCTCGTCATGACCCGCGCGAAATCAGGGAGCTTGTCAGTGATCAATGGGCGCGGACGATTGGTTGGCGTGTTTACCGACGGCGATTTCCGGCGGTGGATGTCGGCGGATGATGACCTGCTTTCGCGCCGCCTCAAGTCCGTCATGACGCCGAGACCGATTGCGATTCGCGACGAGGCGCTCGCGGTTGAAGCGCTCAAGATTTTTGACGAAAGGAACATCGACGATCTCATTGTGGTCAACGCGAAGCATGAGCCGGTCGGGATGGTGGATTCGCAGGACCTTCCGAAGCTCAAGATTGTGTAGGAGCGTCAATTCTTTGCGAGGCGCGCCCGTTGGGGTTAACGTGACGCACCCATGGCAACCAGCAGCACAACCGGCCACGCGCACACGAATCGTTTGGCCCGAGAAAAATCCCCCTACCTGCTCCAGCACGCGCACAATCCCGTGGATTGGCATCCGTGGAGCGACATTGCTTTTGAAAAGGCGCGTGCGGAGAACAAGCCGATCTTTCTCAGCATTGGTTATTCAACCTGCCATTGGTGCCATGTCATGGAACGGGAATCGTTTGAAGACGAAAAGGTGGGCGCCTGGCTGAACGAGCATTTCGTGAGCATCAAGGTGGATCGCGAGGAGCGGCCGGATGTTGACAAGATCTACATGACGTTTGTGCAGGCGACCACTGGCTCGGGTGGCTGGCCCATGAGTGTTTTCCTGACGCCAAATCGGCAGCCGTTCTTTGGCGGGACCTATTTTCCACCCGACAACCGATACGGCAGGCCGGGTTTCCTGACGTTGCTCCAGCACATTCACCAGCTCTGGCAAAACCGCCGTGAAGATCTTCTCGAGTCCGCGGCGGAAATGCATTCGCGGCTTGCAGGAATGATGGCGGTTGAAAGGGGCGAGGCCGAAGCCCCGGTGAACCGCGATCTGCTTCGAAAGGCGGGAGCATTGTTGAAGGAGCATTACGACCCGCGTCACGGAGGTTTCGGGGGCGCGCCCAAATTTCCGCAACCGAGCCATCCGGCATTGCTGCTGCGTTACGCGGCGCGATTTGACGACAAGGAAGCAACACAGATGGTCCTGCACACGTGTGAACGCATGGCCGCGGGAGGCATTAACGATCAACTGGGCGGCGGCTTTTCGAGGTATGCCGTCGACGCGGAATGGCTCGTGCCTCATTTCGAAAAGATGCTTTATGACAATGCGCAACTGGTCTCGCTCTACCTCGACGCATATTTGGCGAGCGACAATCCCCTTCATGCGAAAGTGGCGCGCGATGTCCTCGCGTACGTGCAACGCGACATGACGCACCCGGATGGAGGCTTCTATTCGGCGGAGGATGCGGACTCGGAAGGACACGAGGGAAAGTTCTATTGTTGGACGCGCTCGGAGCTGGCCGGTCTCCTGACGCCCGAGGAGTTCAATGTTACGGCCCGCCACTTCGGCATCACGGAAGGCGGCAACTTCGTCGATCACAGTCATCCCGCGCCATTGGCCAATCAGAACGTGCTGAGCATCGCGAATCCAGTCGCACCAGCGGATGCTCCTCTGCTTGAATCGGCACGGGCAAAGATGATCGAGGCCCGCAGCCGGCGCATTCGCCCGCATTTGGACGACAAGGTTCTGGCCTCATGGAATGGACTGATGTTAGGCGCCTTCGCGAGAGCGTATGCAGTTCTTGGAGATCAACCCTTTCGCGAGACGGCCGAGCGGAACCTTGCATTCATTCGATCCGCGCTATGGGATGCTGATTCGCAAACGTTGTTTCATCGCTGGCGCGAGGGCGAACGCGACCAGGTTCAACTGCTTGAAGCCTACGCGTTTCTTCTGCAGGGCGTGATCGACCTGTATGAAGCCACGATTGATCCTGCCGTGCTGGAGTTTGCGGTTCAACTCGCGGAATCCTTGTTGAAACGTTTTTACGACAGCGATGCTGGCGGATTCTGGCAGAGCGCGGCGGAGTCCACGGATTTGATCCTGCGGGTGAAGGAGGCGTATGACGGCGCGGAACCGTCAGGAAATTCGGTGGCGATTCTTGCGTTATTGAAGCTGGGCGCGATTTGTGAGCGCGATGAGTTCACGGCTGCCGCGCGCAAGAGCCTGCAATTGTTTGCCGCGCGATTAGAACATTCTCCACAAGCCCTTACCTACATGCTGCATGCCGTCGATTTCAGCTGGCAGGAGCCCGTGCGCATTGTCATCGCCGGTGATTCGAAGGATCGGCATGCGATGGACTTGATCCGTGCGGCACATGGCGTGTACCAGCCGAATAGGATCGTCATGGGAAATCGGGGTTCGGTGGATGCGTTTGCCCAAACGCTGAAGGGAGAACCGAAACCGCTGGCCTACCTTTGCAGTGGAATGACGTGCCAGGCCCCGACGGCCGATCCTGAACACCTGCGCAATCTGGTAGCGGGAAATCGCGCGGCGGCAAGCGGCTAGCCCAACGCGATCTGCAACGAAACGAATGTTCGGTCAGGGGCTGGGCGCTGCAATGTCGGGCGACTTCGATTCCATTGCCGCATCCACAGCCTGCACGAGCGCCTCCCCCTGTGGCGGTTTGACGTAGTAAGCCTTTGCGCCGAGTTGATGAGCTTGTTGACGATCCCGCTCTTCTGGAGAAGACGTGAGCACGACAACGGGGAGGGTGGAGAGCGTTTCGTGCTGGCGAATCCACTGCAGCACTTCAAACCCGTGCACGTAGGGAAGCTTCAGGTCCAGAAAGACAAGCAACGGAATGGGAAACTGGGAACGGTCCTTAAACTTGCCGACCCCGCCGAGGTAGTCCAGCGCCTCCTGCCCATCCATGACCACGTGCAAAGGGAGTTGAATGTTTGCCTTTCTCAATGCCCGGCGCATGAGAAAAACATCGTCTTCGCTGTCTTCGACCAATAGCAGAGTTCGCGTCTGATCTGTCATAAATCCTCACCGTCGCCGCCCGCTCGCCATCGGGCGCGGACTGCCGTTCTTTTCTGAATACACGATTTCAAGGCGCCGGAGCGGGTGTGCTGGCTCCCGGCAACTCCAGCCAGAAGCGGCTTCCCGTGGTGCCATCCGAAACCACGCCCACCCGTCCGCCCATGCGTTCGACCGCTTTGCGCACAATCGCGAGGCCGATTCCCGTGCCCTCGTATTTGCGCTCAGGATGGATTCTTTCAAACATTCCGAACAGCCGATGCTGATATTCGGGACGAATGCCGATGCCGTTATCTTCAACCCAAAATCGCACCCATTCCCCGCGCCGCTCCGCGGCGAGTCGGACTCGTGCGGTCTGACCCGGCAATACGAACTTCACCGCGTTGCTCAGCAGATTGGATACGGCCTGTGACAGCGAAGGTTCGTGGGCCAGGACGTCGTGCAGAGGTTCAACCAACTCAATTTCTGCCTGCGGGGCCTGCATCTGCGGATATTGCAGCAGGATTTCGCGCAGCAGCTTGCTCAACGATACGGGTTGCAGCTGAATTTCACGGCGGCTCAACCTGCTGTAGATGAGGATATCCTGGATGAGCCGATCCATGCGCGCACCGCTGCGCACGATCCGCTCCAGGTAATCGCGCCCGGAATCGTCCAATTGGGCGCCGTGATCCTCGAGCACGGCACGGGCGTAGCCCTGCATGGCGCGCACTGGCGCCCGCAGGTCATGTGAGACGCTATAGGAGAATTCCTCCATCTGCGCGATCGCTTCGCGCAGGGAAGCCGTGCGCTCGTCCACGAGCCGTTCCAGCGCCTGCCCGCTTTTTTGCCTCTGCAATGCGAACGCAATCTGGCTGGCAATCGTCTGCGCCGGACGCACCTCGTCAGCAGTGAAGAAGTGCGTCGACGTGTAATAAATCATGAATTTGCCCAGCAGCTGCTTTTGGTTCGTGATGGGAACGAAAGCCAGCGCCTTGATTCCTTCCCGTTCCGCCGCTTCCCGCAGTTCAGGCGCCAGGTTCGCCTCCGCAATGTTGTTGATCCACAGTACCTCCGGATCCGGGTCGCCGGCCGCCCACGGGGAGTGGCCTTCGGCCGCGCGGCGATAGGTTTCGGACAATCCACGCCACGCACGGAAGCGCATCAGGCCCTGCTCGTCGTATAGAAGAATGGAAGCGCGATCCGCATGGTGGCAGCGGCAGATCGCATCAAGCGCGGCCTCGTGAATTTCCGGCATTGCACTCGCCCGGTTGACGGCCGCTACCAATTCATACAAGGCGCGCTGCTGCAATTCCGTCTGCTTGGATGCGGTGACATCGAGTGCCACGCCTGAAACGCCAAGTATTTCGCCCTGCGCATTGCGCCGGGGCGAAACAAACACGTCATAGAATTTTTTCCCGCCCGGCAGGCTCGTGCCGACCTCCAGCCGCCGCGCAGCGCCGCTCTCCAGCGCCTCCCGCTTCAACGCCATCAACGCCTGGCCTTCGGGTCCCGGCAATAATTCGAGATCGGTTTTGCCGAGGGCTCCCGCATGTTCTGGATGCGATGGATAAAGCCACACATAACGCAGGTTCCTGTCCTGCTCGTAAAGCGTCACCGATTCTGAGTGGGCCGCGAGACGAAAGCGCTCTTCGCTGAGCCGCAAAGCCTGTTGCGCTTTCAACCGTTCTGCAGCCTCGCGCTCCGCGGTTTCCCGGAGGCGGATGCTCTCGATGACGTCAGCCGCCTGCCGCGCGAGCAGATCCATCATCCGTTCGTCCCGTTCTGACGGCCGGTGTGGCTTGGGAAACTGGATCGAAAGAACTCCGATAAGCCGATCCTCGCAGGTGATCAACGGTGTGCTGTGCGCCGCGCGGAATCCGGCGGCGCGAGCCGCGTCCCTGTGAAATTCCATCGCTGGATGTGTTTCGACATCTTCGATGATCACGCGTTCGCGGCGAAGGAAAGCAAGGCCGCAGGTGCAGCTGCCGGGTGTGACCACTTCGCTCAGCTTGAGAAAACTGGAATCGAATCCTTCCGCCACTGCAACACGCAGACCTTTTCCATCAGCGTCGGACAAGGACAGAATGCCCATCGTCGCGTGGTGAATCTCAAGCGCCGCGCGCAGAATTTCGCGCAATGCGGCATGCAGTTTCAGGGGTGCAGCCAGGCGCGCGCTGATTTCATGCAGCTGGCGCAGGTCTGCAACCTGGCGTTCCAACTGGGACCGCACCCGGGCAAAGGGGCCGGACGCGGCCGTTTCGGGTGTGATGACGCTCAGCGTGACGATGTAGCCGCTTGGGACGAACGGCGCGGCCGAGAGTTTCAACCATCGGTTTCCCTGGCTTTCGAAATACTCCCATTCTGCGGTCCCGGATTGCTCCATCGCCGCGCACAATTCGGATTTCATGCCGCCGCCGAAGAGATCCGGTAATGCGTCCCAAACCAGCTGTCCTGCGATGTCGCCTGGTTTGCAGGAGAGAAGGTCCGCCGCGGATGCGGTCATTGACTGGACCCGCCAGGCGTTATCCAGTGCGAGAAAGCCCTCGCGCGGGGCTGCCGTCGGCGCATCGGCGACCGTTTCGAGCTGCGGCGAAACGTGGAGAACAGATCTCTCCAGAGCTGCATCTGCCTCAGGGCCAGAGCGTTCTGTGGGCGCACGATTCACGGCTGATAAGGGCGAAATGAGAAACCGCCGACCCGGATGCAGACATGGGGTAAAGACCTACCCGCCCTCAAATATAATACATTTTGTCTTTCTCATTTGCCTGATCGAGCAGGTATTGAAACGTGATGCGATCGGCTGCCGCGGTGGCGTCGGTTTTCAGCTGCCGCCAGGCTCCTGCAAGCTCGAGAGGGCATTGGGGATCGGAAAGAGCGGGAGTGTCGAAGACTTCGCCATGTACGGCCCTGAGAACGTCACCCAGCGAGATTTCGGCCGGCGGGCGCGCGAGCAGGTAGCCCCCTTCCTTGCCGCGGACGCTGCGGACGATTCCCATCGCTTTCAGTTCAATCAGGATTTGCACGAGGTAATTCGCAGGCACTTGTTGTTCGCCTGCGAGATCCTCGATGCGCACCGCGTTCCCAGACGTCACGTGACGCGCCAGTCCGAACACGGCGCGCGCGGCGTAATCGCTTTTGAGCGAGAGCTTCACCTCGCAACGTTAACGAACAGCAGCTAAATCGCAATCATTCCCGCCACGGTTGCACCCACTTGCGCCATCAAAGTTGTTCCACTAAGGTCTCCGCCCGTTGCTTGTTCGTAATCCGATTGAGAGGATTTTCATGGCGCACCTGAATGACAATTATTTGAAGCTTAAAGCCGGCTATCTCTTCCCTGAGATCGGGCGGCGTGTAAAAGCGTTTTGCGATGCAAACCCCGAGGCTGCAGCACGGCTGATTCGCTGCGGGATTGGCGACGTGACAGAACCGTTGCCGGCCGCTGTTGTCGCTTCCATGCACAAGGCCGTGGATGAAATGGCGAACCGCGGCACATTCAAGGGCTATGGTCCGGAACAGGGCTATGAATGGCTTCGCCGCGCGATAGCGCAGAACGACTTCCGGGATCGCGGCCTTGACGTGGCAGACGATGAGATTTTTGTCAGTGACGGCTCGAAGTGCGATTGCGGAAACATCCTCGACATCCTGGGCCATCGCAACCGCATCGCGATCAGCGATCCTGTTTACCCCGTGTATGTCGACACGAACGTGATGGCGGGGCATACAGGCGAAGCGAACGAAGCGGGCGCGTACAGCAAGCTGGTTTATCTGCCGTGCCGGCCATCCAACGGATTCATTCCCACGCCGCCGAAACGGCACGTCGACGTGATTTACCTCTGTTCTCCAAACAACCCGACTGGAGCGGCCGCAACGCGCGAGCAATTGGAAGCCTGGGTGAAGTATGCGCTGGATCACAAGGCGATCATTCTCTTCGACGCGGCTTACGAGGCCTACATCACGGATCCCGCGATCCCGCACTCGATTTACGAGATTCCTGGCGGACGGGAATGCGCCATTGAGTTTCGCAGTTTTTCGAAGAATGGCGGGTTCACAGGAACGCGCTGCGCTTTTACTGTCGTGCCGAAATCCCTGCTGGCACAGACACGCTCGGGTGAGTTCAAGCCGCTTCACCCGCTCTGGTCGCGCCGGATGACAACCAAATTCAATGGCGTTTCATACGTGGTGCAGCGTGCCGCAGAAGCCTTGTATTCGCCTGAGGGCAAGGAGCAGGTCAAAGCGTTGATCGAGCATTACCTCGGGAACGCCGCAGTATTGCGAACCGGTGCAAAGAAGGCCGGCCTGAAGGTTTTCGGCGGCGTCAACGCGCCGTATATCTGGGTCCAAACGCCCAAGGGAATCACAAGCTGGGAAGCGTTTGATCGTATCCTCAACAAGGCGAACGTGGTGATCACGCCTGGCAGTGGATTCGGATCAAAGGGGGAAGGTTACTTCCGCATCAGTGCCTTCAACAGCCGCGCGAACGCGGAAGAGGTTGCCCGGCGGCTTCAGGAATTGAAATGGTGACGCGGGCTGGACGTTCAGGAGAACGGCTCAGTCCGTATGTCGCGACCCGATGAGCATGCTGGCCTCGTTCCGCCAGGTGGCCAGGCGATTGTCGCATCGGATTGCGGCGAGATAATTTACGTCGAGCTCCGCGCCGCGTCCGGGAATCGAGGTGTGCGAAAGTTCGTGCTCCAGGACGTTCGCGACATGAATTGCCCCCAAGGGTCCCAGCGTTCTGCAATCGCTTGCCGTGGGCTGATGATGAAATGCGACGGCTTCGACAATCGACGCAGGCAAGCCCCAGAGTCCGAGAAGATATGCGGCGACTCCTGCGTGGGTTGCGCCCAAGACCTCCAACTCCGCTTCGTGCAGCGGAAGATTGCGTTCTGCCGCGATTGTGAGGGCCTTTTGAAAGTCTTCCGGCGTGCCGTCGGCGAGCATCAGTTTGCCAATGTCATGCAGCATGCCGGCGATGTAAGCATCCTCGACGTCGGACGGGTCGGCCTGCTCGTACTGCATGATCATGCAGGCGATGCGGCCGCACTTCATGCCGTGATCCCACAACTGGCTGACGGAGAAGCCCTTGAGGTTGGTGCGTTCGAAGCAGGAAAAGATGTGAGCTGACAGGACCAGGGAACGGACGGTTCCAAGGCCCAGGAACTGCACCGCTTCAAAAGGGCTTCCGACCTTTCGTGATAAACCGATCGCCGCGGAGTTTACGATCTGCAGCATCTTGGCCGTCATTCCCGGATCACGAGCAATGACACCAGCAATGTTTTCTACGGAGGGACTGTCGGAGTTCAGTTCCTTCATGACTTCCACGTAGAGCGAAGGGAAGCTGGGCAATGAACGGAATCTTCCAACGAGCGCGCGGATTTTTTCGTTCTGCAGGTATGCGTCCAGTCCTCGAATGCGCTCGAGGGTATTCTTGAGCGCTTTAAGGTCGAACGGCTTTGCGAGAAATTGGTGGGTCGAACCCAGCGAACGCGCCACCTCCTCCTGGTCGTTCAATCCGGAAACCACGATGCGTGATGTGCCGGGAAAACGTTCGCGCGTGTGTGTGAGGAGTTCCAGTCCCGACATTCGCGGCATGCGCATGTCCGAAACCACGACGTCGAAGCTGCAGCGTTCCATCAGCGCGAGAGCGTCGTGGCCGCTCTCAGAGGTGCTCACGTCCCATTGCGCATCTCCTTCCAGCATTGCCTGGTACATCTGCAGGAGGATGGGATTGTCTTCAACAAAGAGTATCCGTTTCTTCATCGATCCAACCAGTGTCGCAGTCTGCGGAGAAGCTGAAATCTGTCCGGCTCGAGCCGGCTGGCTGTCAATCCCGGCGTTCACTTCATCAACCTTGCGCCGGGCAGATATACCGTGAAGGTGGTACCTTTTCCGATCTGCGTGCGAACATGCAATGCTCCCCGGCCTTCGCGAACGAGTCTTTGGACAATATTCAGCCCCAGGCCGGTTCCCTGTTTTGCGCCCTTGGTTGTGAAGAAGGGCTGGAAAATGCGCGGAAGAACTTCCGTTGGAATTCCCGGGCCGGTATCGCTCACCGACACCTGCAACACGGGCGTGCCGTTGTCAAAACCTTCCACGTTGATGAAGCGGTTCTCGGCGTCGTCGCGGAATGCCGCCAGGTCCAGCGGCTCATAAAGGACAGTTCCTGAGATGACGACATGATGCGCGATCGGCGTGCATTGAAACGCGTTGATGATCAGATTCAGCAACACCTGGATCAGGTCGGTGCCGTTGATCTTCACCCCGATGTCTTCGGCCAGCGGTTGCATCACGAACGTGTTCTGCTGCAGGGCAGGGTGGACATTCACCAGGTGCTGGAGATCCGCGAGCAACTGGTTTACTCCAACGCGCGGCGCCTCGTCGGATTGCTTGCGAAGGAAACCCAGGTAACGGCGGGAAATCTCGATGCAGTTGGTGATCTGCCGGGTGATGATCTTCAGGCGCTCCTTGAGGAAATCGACGTCCTCTCGCCCAAGATTCGACGCCCCGTTGAACCGCTGGTTCATGAGTTGAACGAACCCGGAAATCACCGTGAGCGGGCCGTTGATGTCGTGGAGAATGCTCGCGTAAATTTCTCCGCGCGTGTTCGCAATCTGCTCTTCGATCCGCTGGTTCTGCAGTTCCATCAACAACCCCTGCAGCTTCTCCTCGTTATCGTGAATCTCGCTTTCGAGCGTCCGCCGCTGCATCGCATGGCTGACCGCCGCGCGGACCGTCGACAAGTCGAAAGGCTTGTTGATGTAGTCACAGGCGCGCAGGCGCAGGGCCTGGCGGATCGTGTCAGTGGTCTCGAAAGCCGTCATCATAATGACCTGGACGTCGGGACTGACCGCCTTCAATCGCTCCAGCGTTTCAATGCCTGACATTCCCGTCATGCGAATATCGAGCACAGCCACGTCGACAGTGTTATCCTGCGCGAGTTCAATTGCCTGCGAACCGCTGTCAGCCATCAGGATGTGGTAATCGTCCTTGAAAATAACACGCAGCGACTGGCGCGGACCCTCCTCGTCATCAACAATCAGCAGGGTGCCGCGCCGGGTTCGAGCCCCGGCACAGTCACCGCTTATTTCAACGAAATCGGATGCAACAGATGACGGCATATGTCCATGAGACCACGACTGAGCGGTCAGCTCAGTGAATCGGCGTAAGCGCCGACCGCTGAACACTTTTTTCGGTCATGGGGAACACGGGATTCACCCCGCCGCCCCATCTTGAACTACCTGCCTGCCAACACCCGCCCTATCTTGCGCCGCAACTCGCCGGTAACGGCATCCACGGAACGATTGCTGTTCACAATGGTAAAGCCGTAAGTCTTTTGCAACTGCCGAAAGGCGCCCTTCATTGCGGTCTGATACTGTACAAAGCTGTCGAAGAGGTCACGCGATAATCCCAGGTCCATGCCGCTTTCCCAATAATCCAGGGTCGCGTTCTTCGAAAGATTTCGCTGAACCAGCTCCTCCGCATCCACTTCAAGATAGAAAACCGCGTCGGGTTCGAGTGCGATTCCATACAGGTTTTTCAGCCACGTTTCATCCATTCCCCGCACCATGTCCCGGGCCATCAGCGTGTAGATGTAACGGTCCGCGAGCACAATGAATCCCGCCTTGAGCGCCGGCAGAATGATGTTCTCGAGCTGATCAGCGAAATCGGTCGCATAAAACAACCCAAGGGTCGTGCGGCTCAGAATATTCCCGCCCTGCGCGCGCTCCAGTTCCTCGCTGACGAGGGTCGACCGCTTCAATCCGACCTGAACCGTCGCGTGTCCCGTCGTTTCCAGCCATTCGACCAGCCGCGCAATCTGTGTCGAACGCCCGGAACCGTCCGCTCCCTCGACCACGATCAGCTTGCCCACAAGCTCTTCGAGCTCAACGCCCGGAATGCCGTGCCCATAAAAGTTCCGCGGGCCTGCCGGCGGGACGACGATGTGATGCCTTTTCCGCGGCTTCATTCGACAGGTTCATCCTCCAGGTCCACCACCCGGCCAACCTTCCGGGCCGGCGGCAAGGGCAATGGACTCCTGCGCTTGAAGGCTGAGAGCTTGATGCGTTCGCTCAGTAATTGGCGCACGATTCCCTGCTGTGCCTCAACGCGCTGATTGGCATCGATGACAATGAACTGGAACTCCGTGCTCATCGCCAGGTATTGCTCGAGGATGCGCCCCTGAAATATCCGGAAGCTCTCATAGGGATCGCTTGAGAGCCGCAAATCCATTCCCGCCTCGAAGAACTTGAGCTTCGGCCGGCCTTCCAGGATGCGATTCAATGAAACTTCGAGGTCGGCCTTGAAGAAGAACGTGATGTCTGGAAGCGCGGCGAAATTATACATTCCGCGCACCCATTGCGGCGGGCAACCCCGAACCACGTCGCGCGCGAACGCCGTGAAAATGTAGCGGTCGCAAAGCACCACGTAACCTGCGCGCAGCAACGGCAGCAGATGCCGTTCATAGCGATCCGCGAAATCGGTTGCGTGGATGAGGCTGAAGGTCGTGGGTGTGAGCAGTTCTCGTTTTTTTCCTTTGCTCGTGGCAGACTTCACGAGTTCGGAGGAGTTCCATTCGCTGAAATAAACGCGAATCCCTTCGGCTTCCAACCAGCGTTTTAGCAGGTAAATTTGCGTCGATTTTCCGGATCCGTCCAATCCTTCCACTGCGATCAGCCGCCCGGGAAAATTGAGTTCCGCAAAAGTTTTCATCGAATCGTTCGCAGAAACTAGATCTTTGCAGGGGCAACACAATGTTTTTCAAGCAGACGCGCGCTGCCCGCCGGACAGGCCTCCTTGTCTGCCGCGAAGCCGGGCTTCCAGCCCTCGGGCGGAAGGATGCCTGGGGCCGAGCATATTATCGATTTTCGGCGCCCCTCCGAGGCCTGCGGTTTTCCGGGCGGCAAGATGCCGGACGGTACGGCGTTGCCAACGAAAAAGCCGTGGACCGGAGTCCACGGCAAATGTCTGCGTTCCAGCGACCGGGCCTAGACTTTCCAGCCAGCGCGATAATCGCGTTTGACGAATTTGGCTGCCTCAGGCGCATTCTTGGCTCGCATGTTCGGGCCGTCCCACTCGAGTTTCTTGCCCACGCGCATCGCGACGCATCCGAGGAGCATGATCTCAGTCAGATCCGCCGCGATGTCGAAGTTCGAGAAGCACATTCCAGGCTTGGTGTCACGGATCGCCTGCAACCATTCGAGGTGCTGGCGGGCGTCAGCGTCACCCTTGAACGGATTACGCGGAAGCGTGACCGGAATGGCGCTCACCGCTTCATGGCGGCTGTAATGCACCAGCTTTTCCTCGCCCTTCAATTTCACGTAGAAACGCGTGCCGTAGTCGTCGTCGGAAAAGATCTGTCCCTTGTCGCCGATAATCAAACAACCGCTCCCGGGAACTTCACCGCGCGCAGCTTCAACATCCGCGGTCAGTTCCTTCGAAGGTTTGTTGCTGCCGTCGTGCCCGCCGCGGGCGCCGTCCTTTGGCTTGCCGCCGTCGTACCACCAAAACGTCAGCGCCGGCATTTCGGCCCGGGCAGGGAATTGGAAGCGGATCTTCGAGCCGAGCGGGTAGGTTTCCCCGTTCATGCCTGAGGTTTCGGATTCAATTTCCGTCGGAAAACCCATCTTCAAAGCTCGGAAAGGCATGTTCACCGTATGGCATGCCATATCGCCGAGAGCTCCCGTGCCGAAATCCACCCAGCCGCGCCAGTTAAACGCATGATACGCACCCTTCTTGTAAGGCCGCATCTGGGCCGGGCCAATCCAAAGATCCCAGTCCAGACCTTCCGGGATAGGATCCGATCCTTCCGGGCGGCCCATGCCTTGCGGCCAGATTGGGCGATTACTCCAAACGTGGGCTTCACGGACGGGGCCGATGAGGCCGGCCTGAATCACTTCAACCGCGCGGCGCAATCCGTCCTCGGCGCTGCCCTGGTTGCCCATCTGTGAAATGACCTTGTGCTCCCGCGCCAGGTCGCGCAAGCGGCGAGCTTCGTGAATCGTCTGGGTCAGGGGCTTCTGGCAATAAATGTGTTTGTCGAGCTGAATGGCTGCGGAAGCGGCCACCGCATGGAAGTGGTCAGGCGTCGCGACAATGACCGCATCGATCGACTTGCTCATGTCGTCGAACATCTTGCGATAATCGTGATAGAACTTCGCCTTCGGGTATTTCTTGAGCTGGCCTGCGCAATGATTCTGGTCAGCGTCGCACAGGGCGACGATGTTTTCAGTCGCGCAATGATCCGTGTCGCTGGCGCCCTTGCCCGCGGCTCCGATCGTCGCGATGTTGATCTTGCTGTTGAGGTTTTGGCCGCGCAACAGTGCCGGAACGCCAAAGGTGACGGCGGTTGCAGCTAGGGCGCTGGTCTTCAGGAAGCGCCGACGATTGACGGCGAACGAGGAGGATTTGGATGATTTCATGAAAGATTTTCGAGACGTGATCAGTTTTGCCGCAGGGCACGAGTCATTAATTCTCAGGATCGCTTTCGGCCAAGTTTGCGTTTGGCAGACGTCAGCGATCCTGCCATGGTTTCCGCGATTTCGAAACGAGTTTTTGTTATGAGCACCAAAAAAGTTCTCCTGTCCGCCCTGTTCACCGGTATCGCATGTGTCGCGCCGGTCCAGGCTGAACCCATTCCGGAATCCTGCCGAACGTTCGGATTTGCTGTCGGCTGCCAGGCATGGACGTTCAATCGCTTCTCCGTATTCGAGACGATCGACAAGACTATCGAAGCGGGCGGAAAGGTCATTGAACTCTACCCCGGACAGCGACTCAGCGCCGCGGAACCGGATGTTAAGTTCGACCACAACGCGCCTGCAGCCGTGATCGAAAAGGTAAAGGCTCGCCTCGCCGAGCGCGGCCTTAAGGCTGTCAATTACGGCGTTGTCGATATTCCCAGGGATGAAGCCGGCGCCCGGAAAGTATTCGAACTGGCCAAGGCGTTGAACCTGTACGCCATCACCACGGAATCCGTGGGCGCAATCGATACCATCGAAAAGCTGGCCAAGGAATTCGACATTCGGGTGGGAATCCATAATCATCCGCGCAGGGCAAACGACGCCAATTACAAGGTGTGGGATCCGAACTACGTCCTGAGCGTTGTCAAAAACCGGGATGAGCGGCTCGGGGCGGCAGCCGATACGGGCCATTGGGTGCGGTCGGGCCTGAATCCGGTGGAATGCCTGAAGATCCTGGAAGGCCGGATCGTCAGTTCGCACCTGAAGGATCTGAACGAAAAGTCCTCGACTGCCCACGATGTGCCCTATGGCAATGGCGTTTCCAACATCCCGGGAATTCTCGACGAACTGAAGCGGCAGAAATTTGTGGGGAACATTTCCGTCGAGTACGAGCACAATTGGGAAAACAATGTATCGGACGCGGCCCAATGTATAGGATTTGTCCGCGGGTATGGTGCCCGCTTCAATCCGTAACCTGAATAACGGCGAACGCATCTGCGTCCATTTGCGTGCGGTTCGCCGGTGAACGGCAGAAGATCAAAGCATGAATGAAGTAAACGTGAAAGACTCCCGGGGCGGCGCATTTGACCATACGCTCGCATTCCTACTGCTGCGGCTGTGGCTTGGCTTCCGGGCAATTGTAACCGGCATCGAAAAGTTCGGCGGGTTTAACACCGTCCAGAAACCCTTTATCGATCCCAGCACCGGCATGGCGGACCCGAGCGGCGCAATGATCGAGGTTAAGGAAAAGTTCTACGCGCTCACCAATTACAGCGCCATTCCCCAGTCAATGAAGGACCGCTTCGCGGGCGAACCGTTGATGCCAGCCGTTGCGACGACCCCTTTTTACGCGGTGCTCGGTTGGGCGCTGATCATTCTTGGTGTAATGTTGGTGGTCGGTCTGGGCACCCGGATTTCATTGTTCCTGCAGGGTCTGCTCTACATCGGCCTGACGGTCGGCCTTATTCTGATCAAGCAGGACGACGGTGTCGCGTGGCTGGCGATTCACGTGGCGCTGATCGCGCTGGCGTTCACGCTGGCCCGGCACAATCGCTTTAGCATATTGAAGAAATGGTAGAGAACCTCATCACCCGGCGGGACTTCGTCCGCACCACCGCCGCTGCCGGAGCGGGATTGATCCTGACCGCCGGAGCGTCGTCCTTCGGCCAGAACCGTTCGCCAAACGGCAAGATCAACGTTGCGCTGATCGGCTTCGGAGCTCAGGGCCGCGTGCTGCTGGAATCACTGCTCAAGATCGAGGGGATCCAGTTGGTTGCCGTTGTCGACATTTGGGAATACGCCCGCACCTACGCGGAACGCTCATTGAAAAAGATGGGCGTGGAGGTGCGCGCGTACGAAAACCATGAGCAGATGCTCGAGAAGGAAAAGGATCTCCAGGCTGCAGTCGTCGCCACCCCGGATTTCTGGCACGCGCCAGTGACCAATGCCTGCCTGAAGGCCGGTCTGCACGTGTATTGCGAAAAGATGATGGCGCATTCCATCGAAGCCGCGCGCTCGATGGTTCACACGATGCGGGAAACCGGAAAGCTCCTGCAGATTGGGCATCAGCGCCGCAGCAATCCGCGTTACGTGTTCGCCTTGAACCGCCTGATGAACGAGGCGAAAATCTGCGGACGTCTCACTGCTGCAAACGCGCAGTGGAATCGCGCCGCCGCCGAGGATTTCAAATGGCCCAAGCGCTCGGACATGTCAGCCGAGCAGCTGGCGCAGTATGGATTCAAGGACATGCACCAGTTCCGCAACTGGCGCTGGTTCAAGGAACTGGGAGGAGGGCCGCTCTCTGACCTGGGCGCGCATCAGATCGATATTTTCAACTGGTGGTTCGGGAAGCTGCCGCGGTCAGTCATGGCCAGCGGCGGAATGGACTACTACACGACGCACGAATGGTACGACAACGCGATGGTGGTTTACGAATACGAGCTGCCCGAAGGCGTGGCGCGCGCGTTTTACCAGGTGCATACCACCACGAGCGCGGGCGGTGGTTACTTCGAATATTTCATGGGCGACGAAGGCTCGCTCAAGATGTCCGAAAATCCGAGTTTGACGACAGTCTTCCGCGAAGCGCGGGCTCCCGTATGGGATGAATGGGTTCGCAAAAATTACCTGCGTGCGAAACAGGCTCCGCCATCTGAGGCCGTGAAGGACGCCACCAAGGTCGATGTGCGGGAGACCGCGCAGCTGGCCGCTTACGAAATCCCGGTGTTCTTCAACAAGGCGATTCATCAGCCGCATCTGGAGAATTTCTTCAAGGCAATGCGGGGCGAGGCCAAATTGAATTGTCCTGCGGACGAGGCGTTCACGAGCGAATACATCATTCACAAGGCGAACGAAGCGATTGCCGCACGCCGCACGCTGGATATTGATTTAAAGGATGCCGAGGCATGATGGTTCCCGCCACCGGATCCGCCGATTTTTAACCATTGATTGGAGATAACGTATGAATTCGAAACTCATCTTTTCCGTTTTGTCGCTGTCTGTGCTTGCACATGCAGCGATTGCGCAAGACAAGGTGCCGTTGAAAACCGAGCTGCCGAAGCCGCTGTTTGTCGGCACTCCCGTTCCAGTGAAGATCCCCAACCTGGAGCCCGCGCGCCAGGGCAAGCGCCCTGACTTTCTGGTTCCCGCGGGCACCACCAACATCGCCGCCGGAAAACCTGTCACCGCCAGCGACAATGAACCCGTGATGGGCACGCTGGACCTGGTCACGGACGGCGACAAGGAAGGCGATGAAGGATCCTGGGTTGAACTCGGGCCTGGCAAGCAATGGGTGCAAATCGATCTCGAAAAATCCTCTGAAATCTACGCCGTGCTCCTGTGGCATTATCATTCACAAGCACGTGTTTATCGGGATGTCGTCGTCCAGGTATCTGACGATCCAGAGTTCAAGAAAGGCGTTACGACGATATTCAACGCCGATATCGGAAATGTTCTTGGCCTCGGCGCAGGCAAGGACATGGCCTACATGGAGAATTACGAAGGCAAGCTGATCGATGCCAAGGGCGTCAAAGGCCGTTACGTGCGCCTCTACAGCAATGGCAACACGACCAATAAACTGAACCACTACATCGAAGTGGAAGTATTCGGCAAAGCCCAGTAAACCCGCTGGAGGTTCACGCGTGCCTCCAGTTTCCACTCCTTCGCGATGGGCGGTCTTTTTGGGGATCGCCCTCCTTACGCTCCTCGTTCGGTTGCCGCATCTCGGTGAGCGGCCGATGCACACCGACGAGGCCGTAAACGGTTACATTACCGGCCAACTCCTCGCTGGCCAGCCGTATCAATATGACCCGCAGGATCGTCACGGTCCTGCCTTGTACCTTGCTGCCGTTCCAGCGTCCCGCCTCGCAGGTCAGAAACATCTTTCCGATCTCACCGAGCCGGTTCTTCGATCGATTCCTGCGATCTTCAGTTTCCTGACCGTTCTTCTTTTTGCCGTAGTCGCCAAACGCATCGGATTTATCAGCGCAATTCTGGGTGCCCTGTTGTTTGCAGTGGCGCCTTTGCCGGTTTACTACGGCCGCTACTTCATTCACGAAATGCTGTTTGTGTTTGGGACGCTGGCGTTTCTGCTCTCAGGCTTGCGCGTGCTGGAGTCAAGATCTCACGGGGCTGCGGCGCTGGGCGCGTCAGCCGCGTTCATGCTCGCGTGCAAGGAAACTGCCGTACTCCATTTCGCGGCGGCAGCAGTGCCGCTGGTTTGGTGGCTCTGGGCGGAACGAAATTCAGGGACGGGTCGTCGTGTGGCTCTGCGGCAGTTCGTCAGCCCCGCGGCAAACGCATTTGTTGCATTCGTGTTGGTGACGCTTGCGTTTTACACGTGGGGCGGACGCAATTGGGAAGGACCAGTGGACCTCCTGAAATCCTTCCCGCGCTTTGCGCAACGGGCTGGCGGCGAAGGACACGAAAAGCCGTATTACTATTATGGGCTTCTGCTGGGCGGTAGCGGCGCAGGATGGGGACTCATCGGGCTGGCAATTTACGGAACCTGGCTCAGCTTGAAAGCGCTTCGAAGCAGTGCAACCCGCACGCTGCCGCTGCCAATGCTCGGATTTTACTGCATCGCGATCCTCATTCTCTACAGTGCGATTCCTTACAAGAATCCGTGGCTCGGATTGAACCTTTGGCTGCCAATCGCGCTGCTGGCCGGAGTCGGTTTCCAGAAGCTGTGGTTCGCGCGACAACGCGCTGCGGCTCGCGCGGCGCTCATTCTGGGTGCAACGGCGCTGCTCGCGCTGTCGGGCCAAGAAACATGGAAGTGGGGCTTCGCACGGCCGTCTGACGACAGAAATCCGTATGCATATGCCCACACCGTGGAAGACCTGCTCGGATTGCCGGAACGCCTGAAAGCGTTGACTCACACCAACACCGCGCGGGTGCGGATTTCAGTTGTCGCATCAGATCCGTGGCCACTCCCATGGTATCTGCGCAGATTCTCACGCGTGGGATATTATCAGCCCGGGCAGGACCCCGGGGTTGCTGATTTTTACGTCAGTTCGCTGGAGCCCGCGCCAAACCTCGAGGCTCGCGCGGAAGGCTGGCGATCTGAGTTTTTTGGGGTTCGTCCTGAAGTGCTGCTCCTGCTTTGGACACCTCCTGCTGCAGGGATCGATGAGTGACGGGGTTCACATTTTTCGGCACGAGGCGATGGCCACGCATTTTGAAGTCAGAATTTCCGGCGAGGAGAAGTCGTATGCAGGGCAGGCGGCGCGAACAGCTTTTGATCTGTTGGATCGTCTGGAAGGCCTGCTGAGCCGATTCCGTGAAAACAGCGAGATCAGCCAGATTGGCTTTCTCACTCCCGGCGAAGAGTTGCGGCTGAGCGAGCCGACCTTCGCCTGCCTTGAAATCGCCAGACGCATGGAAGCTGTGACACACTCCGCGTTCTGCGTCAGCCCCGATGCCGTGAGGCGCCAGTTGGAGATCCCCGTTTGGTCGTTGAATCGAAGCACGTTTTCGATTCATTGCGAAAGCGGACGCCTGCAGTTCGATCTGGGCGCGATCGGCAAGGGCTTTGCCTTGGATCGAATGGCGGAGGAACTTGCCGATTGGGGTTGCCCGTCATTTTTATTGGTCGCGGGCGGCAGCAGCATTCTTGCGGGGAATCCGCCTTCGGGAATGCCAGGCTGGTCCTGCGGCCTTGGCGAATCAGAGACGGACCTGCGGCTTCTGCTGCAACACTGCTCGCTGAGCGGCTCAGGCTTGGCTGTGAAAGGCGCGCACATCCTGGATCCGCGCATCGGCAAGCCCGTCACAGATCGGGGAAGAGCGTGGGCGTTGACGTCATCGGCCGCTGAATCCGATGCGCTTTCGACAGCTGCGATGGTATTGACGGAAGACGAATTGTTCGCGTGCATGGATGGCAAATCCGAGTGGCTCGTCCTATGGAACGATTCCGGCGTGTGGCGCGAGGCTGGTGCCCGTCCGCGTCCGCCTGCGGATCTCGTTTGACCGTAAATGGGAGCCGCGGCGTTCCCGGATCAGCGAGCGTGCCGCGACGTGTATTTGCCCGCGATCGCGGCCATGAAGTCGCTCAGGTCCAGCGTCATGCTCCGAATATCTCCGACCTGGACGTCTTCGTCTTTCATGAAACCGCCCCACATCCGCGATGAACTTGAGACACCGCTGCGGCGAACGTCGAACGCAAACTTTTCCTGGCCTGCGTCGGTCATTCGTCCCTGCACGCGCAACACGGGCTGGCCTGCGCCATACATTCCCGCGAAATACCGGGCGGCCCCGCCACCTTTCGAATATTCAACGATCGTATTCTCCATCGTCAAATAACGCGCATTCGCTGGAAGCGCACTTTCGTTGGTGACCACGGTGGCGAACAGCTGCCGCGCCCGGATGAAATCACTCAACTGCTCGACATAATTGCCTGCAGTCCACTCATGGAGCCGTTTCTCATCGTCATGGAACGTCGCGGTCGACTTCACGGGCGCAATGTAAAGGGCGTCGTAGCCGGTGAAATCAAATCCATCGGCAATCCAGCAGTGCGCCAGGTGCGGATGCTTGAAGTTCCAGCCCGAATTGGAAGCGGTGCTTGAACCGATGACTACGTTTCGCCCGTCATCAGCTTTGTATCGGGCTGGAAACTTGCCGGGAGCGGCCGAGTTCTGGCGGGTCGCACAGCCCGCGAAAGTGAGCGCTGCGGCACAAACGCTGATTGGGATGAGAAAGGCGGCACTTCGCATAGTGTTGTTTTTTGGGTTGGACGGATTGTGGTCAATTCATGTTGGGTCGACAACGAATTTTGCGAAACGGGCGCGCTGGCGTTCGGAACCCGCATGCACGCGCTCGTGCAATCGAATCATGCTCGTTCCTGATCATCCGTCGTTGTCCTTCAGTAATGTTTTTACCATCGAAGCGTGAATTAATCCCGCGGGCGCCGCGGATGTCGAGTACGCGGTTGAGGGTTCGGCCAATCTCGTCGACTGGATTCCTCTTGGTCCGGCAGTCTCCGTTGGAAGCGGTTCGTTCCAATTCACCGTTTCGGATGAGCAACACCCGTCACCGCGCTTCTTCCGGTTTGTGCCAAATGGTTCGCCCTAGCTCGAACATTGGAGACCAACCGTCGTTTGGGTCGGCAGGAATTCCCTTGACCTCGGTGTGCATCGGCCCTGGAATGCGGTGCAGAGGTTTTAATTATCCAATGAAAACTCGAGCCCACTCACTCGTCCGGCTGGCTTGCATGAAGATTGCACCGTGGTGTCTCGCACCAGGTCTTGTTGCGGCCGCGCCGTCCATCGAGATCTCTCGCTTCGCTGCAGTTGGTCTCCTTCCCGCCGGCAATCTCCCGTCGCGCGTCGCGGTGGGTGACTTCAACCGGGACGGAAAACCTGATCTTGCCGTTGCAAATTCGGGATCCCAAAATATATCGCTGTTTGAAAACCTGGGATTGCATCCGCTGAGTTCCAATACGTTTTCTGCGCCGATCCTCCTTTCGGGGCCGGTTGCCAGCGAAGTCCCATACAAGGTTGAGGTCGCGGACATTAACGGCGACGGGTGGGATGATTTGTTAACAGCAAACCGCAGCTTGAATACGGTTTCCGTGTTCTGCAATGCGGCGCACACCGGGAGCGTGAGCGCGGCATCCTTTGAAGCGCCCGTGGACCTCGTCACGGGTTCCTTCCCAATGGCCGTTGCTGTGCGCGATCTGGATGGGGACGGGCGTCCCGAAATCATCACAGCCAACTTCGAGGGCCAGTCGATTTCGGTATTGAAGAATCTTGGCAGCGGCGCTGATGTGACGTCTGCATCATTTGCCGGGCACATCGATTTTCCTGCGGGATCAGGAGCCGCGAACCTCGCATGTGCAGATTTCGACGGCGATTCAAAGCTCGACATCGCGGTGGTTAACTTCAAGGACACGATGGTTTCCATCCTGAAGAACACGACGGCTTCCAATACGATCTCTTCCAGCTCGTTTGCCTTCGCCGCCAGCTTGCCAGCGCCTCTCAGTTGCGAAGGCATTGCAGTGGGCGATTTGGACCGGGATGGACGTATCGATCTGGTTGCGGGCGCGTCGCTTGAGGGACAGCGCATTGCTATTTACCGGAACACAAGTTTTCCAGGACATCTGGAATCCATTTCGTTCGAGCCCAGGCATGATCTCGAAACTGGTGGCTGGACGCACAGTGTTGAACTTTCTGACCTCAACCGGGATGGGAAGCTGGATATCGCCGGGGTTACAGAGCAGCAAAGCCATCTGTTCATCTTCGAGAATCGCAGTGAGCCTGGGGAATCGCCTACCAACTGGTTTGGGACTCGACTGGACCTGGCCACGGGTCTCAATGCCTGGGGATTGTCGGTATCCGATCTCGATGGCGATTTGCGTCCAGACATTGTCCTTTGCAACGCATATGACAACAACGTCGGAATGTATCGCAACGAGCTGCCTTTGACACCCGGTGGAACCGCTTGTACGCCGGCCCCGTCCGGCCTCAGCGGTTGGTGGGCGGGAGACCATTCGGCTGATGATGGTATCGATGGCCACCATGGAGTCCTGTTGAACAATGCTGGTTTCGCTGCTGGCGTGGTCGGTTCAGCACTGTCATTTGATGGCAACAACCAAGCCGTTCGAATCCCGCATTCAGCCGCTCTCTCAACTCCCAGTTACACAGTCGAGGCTTGGATCCGGCCTGCTGGGCAGGTGAATGATGCCATCGACCAGGAATTAATTTTCGGCCAGAGCTTTGGCTTTCCGCAATTGGTGGTTCGAAGAGGAGTCAGCGGTGTTCGGCTCTCGTGGCAGTTCGGAACAGACATGTTCAGCTTTTATGAGGTGGAAGCTCCGGAGGAGATTCCGATCGGACAGTTTACCCACGTTGCAGGAACTTGGGATGGAATCGCGCTGCAATTGTATGTGAATGGAATTTTGACGGCGACAAGCACGCCTGGAACGGTGCCCGTGGACTCAGGATGCGATTTCTTCATAGGCGGCTTTCACAGTGAAGGCGAAGAATGCGGTTATGTCGGTCAGTTCTTTAATGGTGTCATCGACGAACTCACGATGTACAGCAGCGCGCTTGCATCATCGGACATCCATGCCATCTACGACGCGGGAGCGTTTGGCAAATGCCGCCCCATCGTGGGGACACCCTTGCCTGTGATCGCGGTTCAACCTCACAGCACCAATGTGTTCGAAGGTGAACGCGCTTCTTTCAGCATCGCGTTTCAAAGCGCCGCTCCAGCGAGCGTCCGATGGCAATTCAACGGCACAAACATACCGATCGGAACAACCGCGACTTACACAATCCTTAACGCACAAGCTGCCCACGAGGGCGAGTACCGTGCCGTTATCAGCAATGCTGGCGGTTCGGTAACGAGCATTGTCGCCCGATTGACGACTAAACCCGGTCCCAATTGCACCCCCGTCGCACAGGGATTGGTCGGTTGGTGGCGATTTGAAGACGATCTGCTCGACTCATGGGGAACCAACGATTTCCTTGAATCGACGCTGGTCAGCGGCTTTGTGTCAGGGAAGGTGGGTCGCGCGTTCCATGTATGGAGCGGTCGCTTGAACTCCTTTGTATTCGTTCCGCACACCTCGTCGTTGAATTTGACCGAGGCTATTTCAGTGGAGGCGTGGGTGCAGCCGGGTGTGCCGAGCTCGGCCCAAACCATCCTGAGCAAAAGCGATCCTGGGATGACAACCGGTTTCGCGTTCGGAATAACAAATGCGCGTCCGTACTTTGCGATTGGATCGGGAACGGCGGGATCCGCGACTGTGATTGCGCCCGCCGCGCTCCCGTCCGCCGCATGGAACTACGTCACGGCGACGTTCAATGGCGCGATGTTGAAGCTTTATACGAATGGCGCGGTAGCCGCCACCGCGCCGCATGCCGCGGCAATTGCAGCGAATCAGAGCAATATGATAATCGGCCCGCAGGCCGGCGCTTCGCCCTTTTCGGGCTCTGTCGTGGTTGATGAACTTGCCCTCCACCGCCGCGCTCTGGCTGCGGAGGAAATTCGTGAAATCTTCAACTCGTCTCGTTCGGGCCGATGCCTGCCCCCGCCGCAGGTTGTATCCAACCCCCTGAGCCAGGCGATCCCTGAAGGCGAAGATTTGCTGCTGCAAGTGACGGCAACAGGCGGCAAGCCCGTTTCCTACCAATGGAGTTTCAATAGAACCAACATTCCACATGCCACAGGCCGGACGTTGCATATCCCTCGGATTGAAGCTGCCCAGGCGGGGTTCTACTCTGTCTCGATCAGCAACCGGACCGGCATGGTGGTGAGTTCCAGCGCGCACGTGAAGGTGGTCGCGGCAAACAGCTGCATGGAATCCCCCGCAGGCTTGTTGGCGTGGTGGCCCGGGGACGGATCGACAATTGAAATCGTGAGCGGGCGAACAGCCACTGCGTTGGGGGCCCGGTACAGCACGGGGAAAGTCGCGCAAGCTTTCAATCTTACTGGAGGTGGTATCAGACTGCCGCATTATCCTGAGCTCGAAGGTTTCGCAGAGGCCAGCTTTAGCCTGGAGGCGTGGGTACGGCTGAGTACGAATCCTACAATCCGCTGGCTGGGCACTCCGGAATTTGTTATTGCCGACAACCGCGGCGTGGCGATCCCCCAGCCTCCGACGCCGGAAACAGCGAGTTATGTTTTTGCAGTCAACAACGGGCAGCTTGTTTTCTCGTTCGAGTCAGCCGGGCCGTTGCCTAAAGTGACTTCGCAGAGTGTGTCGGGCGGACCTGAATTGCGCGACGGCGTCTACCATCATGTGGCCGTCTCGTTTCAGCGCGGTGCAACAAACCAATGCATTCTCTATGTGGACGGGCGCGTTGTGGCGTCCGTGAAATCCACGAACCTGTTCCGTGGCACAATCCCGAATCTGGGTCCTGCTTTTCTAGGACAGCGAAGTTTCAGTTTTTATCCGAAGCCCGCTGGCCCGCAATTCGGCGAGCTGGACGAGCTGGCACTCTATGATCGCGCGCTGCATGGGGCCGAAATCGAGGCTATTGCACGCAACGGCCGGGCCGGCAAATGCAAAGAGCTGCCATCCATCATTGTTCAACCCGCCGAAGAGTCTGTTCGCGCGAACCTGCAATTCGTTGCGAATGAAAGAGTGGTCGAATTCTCGGGCTCCCCCGACGGATTCTATCACGTGCAAATGTCAACGAACCTTGTCGATTGGGTGACTATCGGAACCGCGGTGCGCGTGAATGGTGCGCGTTTTCAGTTCGTGCACGCAGATGCGAAAGCTGAGCCTTCCTGTTTCTATCGATTCATCGAAGCAGGGCACTGACCGCATCAATCGACCGGGATGCTGGCGGACCGAAACGACTTTGCTCCCTTCAGCTTCTTCAATCGCTTCGGCGCGTTCTGAGGCTCTCCACTGTCGTCGCTGAGAAATTGCAGGCCACGATTTGCGTCGGGCCAAAGGACAAGCGATTCCGCGTTCACGGTTCCCGGAATCCCGCCCACCACTCGGACGGGAACGGCATCGCCACCTTTCCAGCGGAATAGTTCAAATCTCTCATTTCCTTCCGTCGAACCGGCGACAATTCCGTATTCGCCGTCCCAGAAATCCATGCTTCGAATTCCGAGACCGTTGAGCTTGAGTTGAATCGGAGTTCCAAGTTTCGCTGCGGTTCCCTGAATCATTTGGTCCGGATTCAACAATGGAACAATCAGGGCCTGGCCGTTCGGAACGGGGCTGCGAAAACCGATCAGCAGATGGCCGTCGGGTGTCGCCACTAATCCTTCAATGTTCAGGCCTCCCGGGGCCTTGGGCGCCAGGCGTGATGCCGCTGAAAGACCAAATTTCTCCAGCGGCTTGTGAGCGAGCAGATCCCGCAACAGATCCTTGTAAGGCTCGCCCCTGGGAACCAGGAGTTTCGGTTGGTTGAGGTCAATGTCAGTGGCAAAGAACCGATATCGGCTGCCGCGATATTTCCCGTCCTTGTTCCGGCCGTGTGAAGTAATCCAGAACACGCGCTGTCCGATTCTTGCGGCCGCCTCGATGTCTGTTTCGGGCGAAGCGGGATCGACCTGGAGAAATGCGGACAAACCGATTTCCTGGAGCGGTTCGGCGGAGTTCTCGCGATTGTAAATGCGAATCACGTTCTCCTCATCGCTGGCTGCGGCGAAACGCGAATCATCAATGGCAACGGCCGCAGACGCATCGACGGCCCGCAGGTAAGCGGTCAGGTCCTCCGCACCGGCCGGGGTTGCTGCGGCGAGCGTCAGAGTGAGGAACGCAGTTTTCATCACCGCCAATGTTTCGCATTTATGTGCAGTCAGCAACCCGGATGTCGCCCCACGCGCATAGCGCGCCCGGAGCGCCGACTTGCAGTCGGCTTACGATGATCGAGAAACCGATCGCGTACAATCCAGAGTGACGTCTGATTGCACAAAGGAGGACGAACGCGGCACGCATTTGACCGCGTCAGGCTGGGTTGAGCGTTAAGCCGACTGCAAATCAGCGCCCCGGAGCGCACGCTTCGATTACCGTTCTGGAACTTCGATGATGTCGCCGTCGCGCAGGTGCAACTCGTCTGGCGGGGGGACGGATCCGTTAAGAACGAGCCTGCTGCCGCCGCCCATGTGAGGCTGGGGTGGGAGAGCCTGACTCGGCGATTTCGCAATGCAACTGATTGTCCATACCTTTCGCGTGCCGTTCTCAGCGGTCCTCGTGATCTTGACGCGGGAGAGGTCGGATGAGGAGAGCAGGATTGCTTTTGCCTGGGCCGACTCCAAGACGTTGCACAGGCGGGATGATTCAAATGGGTAAACAGCAATGAAAACCTGTTTATCGCGAAATCTCAGTTCGACAGTTCCTTTGACGCAGTTGTGGAGAGATTGAACCTGGTCTTGAGGCAGACCCGTCCACCGTTCGTCCAATGTATGTTCACGCTCGGGGATTTCTATGACATCCCCCCATTCCAGCGGAACGTTCTTTTCACAATCGATCGTTCCGTCCGCGCGAAGAATATTCAAGGTTTGGCGGGTTTCGCTCGTGCCTGGGAGCTGACGAATAATGGTGAGATCGGCAAAATCCGGAAATGTCGGGGGGCTCATGGGGTGGCTGTAGTTTACGAGAATCGCGTCAAGCAACGTGAAATGGTTCCAATCGTTCGTGCCGCGCCAGAAGACCGTTTTCAAGCCGGCGCCATTGCGTTGAATAGTGATGCGTGTGAAATCTGGAGGATTCTCGAGCGCGCCCTGCTGGCGAAGAAGGTCGGCGATCGCTGCGTATTGGTCAGCCAGTGCCGGTTCCCCTTTCTTGAGGCTTATGGCCAAACCTAGCGGCGACTCCGTTCCTAGGTTCCATTGAAATCGGCGATTGATGGGCACACCACGCTTGATGAGTTCCTCAACAACCGGCTGCATCCTGGCCGCGATCGCAAACATCAATACGGTTCCATCCTCCCGCTGAGGATCGGCTCCTGCTTCCAACAACGCCAGAGCCACGTCCGTCATTCGCTCTGCAATCGCCTGACGGATTATCGGTTGGCCGCGAAGACTCAGTGTGTTGGGATCGGCTTTATGCTTCAGCATGAGCAGGACGAGTGAGCTCTCCTTTCGCGCCATAGCAAGTTGTATTGCGGAAATCGCGGGCGTCGGACCGATCACGTCTTCAATCCTTCCGCGGCGAAGAAATTGTTCAGCCGAAATATTCGGATCAGCCCCTGCGCGAAGCAGGGTTCCGCAAATTGTAAGTCTCTCTGGATTCCCAAATTCAATCGCACTGCTCAGTGGTAAATTCCGTGAGCCGCGATTAGGGTCTGCGCCAGCGGTCAGCAACCTCTCCACCATTTCCAGCGAAACTTGTGCCGCTATGCTGAGGGGGCTCCCGCCTTGGTTCAGGTGGTTTGGGTTCGCTTTTGCCGCGAGCAACACCTCAACTGTCCTAAGGTGGCCGTACGTTACTGCCTGAAACAACGGCGTTGAATCCGATTGATCGGCCGCATCCGCTTCGGCGCCATGTTGCAGGAGCACAGCGATGATTTCGGTGTGTCCTTTCGCGGCTGCAAGGTGAACGGGATTCTGACCATGCGAAGTCCGGGCATTCACGTCAGCCTTGTTTATTATCAAGGCCTCAGCCACAGGGACAAATCCTCCCTCTGCCGCGTCGTGCAACGGTGTGCGCCCCTGCGCCCGTCTTGCATTCACGTCGGCTTTTGCGGCGATCAAGGATTCAACGACGGCTTTGTATCCGCGCGCCGACGCCACATGCAGAGCGGTTTCGCTCGTGATGTTTCGCGCCATGACTTCCGCGCCGTGTTTCAGCAACAGGTCGACCATGGTTTTGTGTCCCGCCCTGGCTGCGTAATACAGAGGCACGGCGCCGTCTGAAGCCTGATTCACGTTTGCGCCGTTGTTGATCAGGAAAGTGGCCACATGGACGTGTCCTTTCTCTGCGGCATTTGCGAGCGGGGTGCGAGAGGTGGCAGGACTGGCGTTGATCAAGTCTGGGCTGTTCTGGATCATCGCCTGAATACGCCGAATCTCCTGTTCCTCTTCGTCTGTTATAACCTCGCCAACCGTTTTCGGAACGGGGACTGGCTGTGTGTCCCCCGCCGCAAAACCGCGAATGCCAGCCAGGTTCTGGCGGCTCAACGTGACGAGCATCTGCTGGTTACTGAACTCGCGAATGATGCGTTCGTAGTGCGGAACAGCCTCGTTGGTGCGGCCGAGTTTGCGATAGCATTCGCCGAGACGGAAGATGGCGGTCGCTGCAATTTATCGATTTCGGTCAAACTGCTTTGCCAATGCGTCGTAGCTCGCAATCGCGGCCTCGATGTCACGATTCGCCTCCTCCTCGAACAGACCTTGTTGCAGCAGAAATGTCAGGTCGTTGGTCGTTGCTGCTGGTGCGCTGCATGGCAGTGAAAGGAAGAGCGTCAGGCAGACGATCTTGGCGAACCCCTTCGCGCGCGCCGACAGACCTGCGAGCGCCCATGCGTGAGTCATCATCGCTGATACAAGTTCTTCCCTATCTGTGCGGAGTGTTTTCATATCAAGTTCATTTCCACTGCCGATTTCTCCTGCCCTGGCGCTGCTGATTCGTGCCCATATCCTCCCAAACCAGCTCCAACGAATTGTCACGGATTTGCAAAATGTCGGCTCATAGTTCGAGGCGATATCCAACGCCATGGACCGTGCGAATGAAGCGCGGTGAATCAGGATCGCGTTCGAGCTTGCGGCGAAGGCTCGCAACGTGGCTGTCCACTGTGCGCGTCGTTGGAAACGATGCGTAACCCCACGCGGCATCGAGGAAGCGCTCGCGAGAAACAGGCTCGCCTTCCGATTCTGCCATTAATCGCAGCATCGCAAACTCCTTTGCCGTGAGATGGAGCTGGGTTTTTCCGCGAATCGCGGTTTGACGGATGAGATCGACTTCCACTTCACCGAACTTCAAAACCCGGGCCGTTTTGACCTGGCGTTCGACACGGCGCAACATCGCGCGCACCCTCGCCAGCAATTCGTCGCGGCTGAATGGCTTGACGAGGTAATCGTCGGCTCCCATGTCGAGGCCCGTCACACGGTCTTCAACCTGGCCTTTTGCAGTCAGCATCAGGATCGGCACGGGATTGGAAACCTGTCGAAGCGCCGCGCACACCTCCAAACCGTTCAGCTTCGGCATCATCACGTCGAGCAGGATGAGATCAGGTTTCTCGGACAGCGCGCGCTCGAGGCCCGACTCCCCATCGTTCGCGGTCAGAACGCGGTAGGATTCAGACGCAAGCGCGTCGGCGAGGGCGACACGCATGGGTGTCTCGTCTTCGATGATCAGGATGCGGGACATGGATTCATTGGACGTGAGTGAATCGGCAATTCGATGGTGAAGCGGCTTCCTTTTCCGGGTCGGCTCTCGACGTGAATGCAGCCGCCATGCGCATTGACGATGTGTTTCACAATGCTCAAGCCGATGCCAACGCCCTGCGTTTCGCGTCGAAGTTCGGAGCCCAGCCGGTAGAAGCGCTCGAAGATGCGCGCGTGTTCAGTGGCCGGAATCCCGCGGCCGTGATCCGAGACAGAGATGTGAAGCGCAGGGCTCGGGGAACGGGTCTCTTCGGGGCGCGTCAATTTCACAATGACACATTCGCCGCGTGGCGAGTGTTTCACCGCGTTGTCGATGAGATTGATCAAGGCCTGCTGAATGGCTCGGCCGTCGGCCATCAACTCGAAGTCCAATGTTCCTGATTCAGCGGATGGGACTTCAACGCGAAGAGTCACACCGCGTTCGTCCGCGTAAGGTTGCAGGACTTTGACTGTCTCGCTCGTGAGCGCGCGCAGGTCGGTGGGTTCGAAGTCATACAGTTTTCGTCCCTGTTCGATGCGCGAGAAGTCGAGGACGTTTTCGATCAGCGACGACAATCTCCTGCATTCCTGGACGATGAATCGGAAGTATTCCTGTTGCTTGCCGGGATGCGAAACCGCGCCGCGCTCCAGGCTTTCAGCCATCAAACGGACCGATGCTATGGGCGCGCGCAGTTCATGGGAGACGCTTGAGACGAAGTTCGATTTTTGTTCGTTGAGCGCCTGTTCCGCGCGAAAACTCCGGAGCGCCAGGCGGAAGCCCTGGAACGCGACCATCGCAGTAATGCCGATCAATGATCCGTACACAACCTGGCGCTGACGCTGGCGGGCGTAGAATGCGGCGGGATCGCGGAGGAGAACTGCCACCGCAAGACGGGGTTCGAAATCGGTTTCCGTGGACGCCAAGGTTCGTAGCGATTCCAGTGAGCTTGCTGCCAAATAGAGGGTGTGTCCCGCGATTTCAACTCGCGCGCCGAGAAATCCTGGAACGTTTGCATTTTGGAATGCTTTGCCGACGGCGCTGGCAATCGCGCCATGTTCCTGCGCCACGAAAAGGCTTTGGCCCTCGCATGTAATTACCGCGCATAGCCATGCGCCGCCATCCTCCAAGAGCCAACCGGACGTGCCCAGCCCGTGAGCGGCAACGAGCGCGCGCGAGCGTTCGTGAGTTTCCCACACTTCCTTCCATTGCGAAGCGCCTGCTCGTTCCTGTTCCAGTGCGACAGCCTTCTCCAGCAGCAGCGGAGTCAGGAGGGTCGGGCAGTGGATGGCGTCGGCGGACATCAGCGTCATTTGAGTTCTGACGGCGGCTTCATTTGTCGCCAAGGACGCAAGATGAAAGCGGCTCAATGCCCGCCACGGATTGGGGATGATTGGAAGACCGGCTTCACTGCCGCTTGCGCTGTGGAATGTCTCGCGAGCAGCGTTGGTGAGGCCGCGCTTGAGTTGCACCAAACCCAGGGTGAAGCGGGCCTTCGACGCCACCAGTTGGTCCCCACTCTCGGCAAGGTGACCATACTGACTGGCAGCGCGCTCGAGATCGCGTTCAACGAATTCCGAGACGATCGCTTCCGCCCACGCACGGGATTCCGCTGAACCCGCGCGCTGCTGGAGCACTTCGTCGGTTGGGGTTTCTGAGATTGGAGGAGGAAAAAGCAACTCTCCGTCCGAATTGAAAAGCGCGGTTTGCAGCGGGATTTCCTGTGTGGCATTGCGAAACACTGGATCTTCGTGCGGAAGATCACTCATCAGCCTGGCTGCGTTCGTTCCGGAATTCGAGAATACCGATGGATGGAACCAGGTGCTGCAATTGAACCCTGCGGATCGCGCGGCGTGGACGGGAGGGAGAATGACATTTCGGAGCTCGCGATGGAGTCGTTCTGCAATCTGCTCGGCGATCTGAAACGCTTCGCCATCTAGTTCGCGCCGGTCCTGGATGAGCGAGATGATTGCCACAGACGCGAGCACGGCGACGGGCGCGATGATCAAGACGCCCTGCCAGAAAAAACTCGGTCGGGATTGTTTGACCACGCCTGGCATGCGCGCTTGTTATGCGATGATCGTGGCACTGCGGCAAGCAATGTTTGTCATGGAATTGTGAAATGTTCTGGAAAAACTAACGGCGTCACCGGAGCCCCGACTTGCACTCGGCTTACGATGATCGAGAAACCGATCGCGCAAGGAATTGAAAGCGAACTCAGATACTTCATGGAGAACCAGCTCTTCTCGAATTGGGCGGACCCAGGCGAAAATTGAGCGTTAAGCGGACTCCAAGTCGGCGCTCCGTCGTATCGGGTTGGGATCTTACGCACGGATGGGTAACGCCCCGCAGACTAGGACGTCTGCGATACAGTCTTCCGTAGCAGCTACTGCGGAGGGCAGGACAGGTTTCGAAACCTGCGCTATGCCGGCAATTTGCGGTTGTCCTTTGGCAATGCAGGATTATCGGCGTGGCAGCCCAGGGTTGAATATGAATGCACTCATTGAACACGTTCATATTCAAGTTTCGTGACACAGTGATCTGGCACTTTCAAGCAGTCGCAAAATGTGCCGGATTGCTGGCGCTGGGTTCGTTGATCACGGTCGGGAAAGCGGCCGATGCCGCATCGACTTCGCAATTGAACTTCAAGGCGAACATTGCGCTGAAGGAAACGTTCGACAGCAATGTGTTCCTGCAATCGCACGGCCCGAAATCCGATCGCGGTTCCTTCGTCAGCAGCATCATTCCGCAAGCGGGAATGGGCTGGGACTCTGGCGCGCTGCTTCACGGGACCCTGACATATGGGCCCGAGGTGAACGTGTTTCATTCGGAGCATTCCGAAGATTTTATTCTCCACCGGGTCGCACTGAATGTCTCGGGGGCATCAGAAAAGACGGCGTATGAGGTCAGCGGCACAGCAGTGCACGTTGATGGCAATTCGCAAAGCCCGATCTGGACTGAAGAGGGGGGCGCGCCTGCAACCGGAGCGCCAGCAATCCGGGACCGTCGCGACGCAACCATCCTGCGGAGCAGCGCACGCATCACACAACATTTCGGAGAATGGTTTGCCCGCCCGGTCATCACGGCTTACGTGCATGACTTTCGCACCGAGCATCGGGAATCTGCAGGATATCAGAACGCGGTGGATCGAAGTGAATTCACGTTCGGCGGGGATTTCGGCCACAGCATCGGACGAAAGGCTGCGTTGTGGTGCGGGTATCGGTACGGAATTCAAGAGCAGGCAACGCTCTTTGATTCGAACGAGGATTATGACAACAGATTCCATCGCTTTCTCGCGGGCGTGGAGGGAGATCCGACTGATTGGCTGAAGGCGACAATCGCTATTGGACCGGAACTGAGGCGATTTGGCAGCGACGTGGCGGGAGGGTTCGGATCGCGCGAGCGAATGAATGTATTCGTGGATGCCGCCCTGACATTCACGTTGTCACCTTCCGACACCGTGCGCATTGCAGCCAAGCGGTTTGAGCAGCCGGGATCAGGCGGCCGCAGCACGTATCAGGATCTGACGATCGACATGAACTGGCGCCATGAGCTGAACGCGCGATGGACCATCGGGTTGGGTGGGCGGGCTTACAACACCGAGTTCAGGAAGCCCGCGATGCGCGACGACTGGGCCTTCACGGGAACGGCGTTTGTGAACGTCGCAATGACCGAACGTGTGAACGCCGAGTTTTCCTGCGTCCTGGAAAAAGGCCTGACGCACACGCCGCATGCATCGGGACGGGAATACACGCGGCATCTTCTTTCGATCGGGGTGAGATACACGTTTCGCTGATCCCAAGATCACCCACCCTCGAACGGGTGAACTAAAACTACCCGAATGGGGGATAGGCGGAATGCAGCGATTCTGATATTCATCATCACACTCACTCACCGGACTGATCCACTCAATCCTGAGCGACGCTGGAGTTATCGATGGCTGCGGGACGGAAGTCTTTTTGCGGAGTCGGTTTAGCGTTGGTCGAAGGTTCGTTCGCATAACAAATCACTTTTCGGAGCCGCATGATCTGGGGCAGTTCAGGTCTGCTGTTCGTTGTTTGAACCCAACACAAACCCCAACACAACCCAACAAACTACAGGGAGCAAACACACCTATGGAGAACACAACCAAAACCACAGTGGCAGCCCTCGCGCTCGCCATGGCAGGAATCGCCTCCTCACCCGCGGCGTGGGTCAACAACGGCCAGTATCCCTGGGGATCATCAACACACAACGGGAACGTCTACATGGTGACGTCAGCGGTGACGCCAGTATCTGGCGGCTATCGGATTACGGCGTCCCAGCCTGGCCTGAACGGAAAGAAGTATCGCTCGGGCGTGATCTATGAAAGCGGCACGCTGAAGCTGCGCTCGAACAAGGCGATCGGCGCGCAGGCCCGCGTTTCGGCTCCCACTGCGCGTGGTACGTGGCCCGCCTTCTGGATCACAACACTCGGCGGCTGGACTGGAGAAGTGGACATTGCCGAATGGAAGGGCAGCGGCACGGTTTGGCAGAACACCTACGACGGCGGATGGGAGAATTATACCCGTTCGTCGAACAATACGATGTACAAGACTCACATCCAGGCCAAAAACGACGGCACCAACCATGCCTGGGTCTGGCTCTACATCAACAACGCCTGGAGCGCGACGCATACGGGCAATAACTTCGTCGGCAAGGATTGGTGGCTGATCGCCAACCTGCAGATGGAAGGCTCGTCAGGGTCGCCTGGTCCCACAAGCGCGCAGGTTACATTCACAAGCATGTCTGCCTGGGGCTTCTGATCGATTGACCCAACCACAACCACAACACGCAGCCGCTTCGTCCCAACCGGAGCGGCTGCCTCGGCCACGCTAATCGGTGTATGAGTCATTTGCGTATCCCCACATCCTGGAATTTCGCGGCGGCTGCGATGCTCCTCCTTGTTGCAACCGCCTGCACTGGTCCCTCCACTTCCCGCCGCGATATAGCGGTGTTCGTCAACGGCGATCCCATTCCGCATGCAGAGGTGGAAGCCGAAGCCGACCGCTGGATCAACGCGAACAAGGCGCGCGACGCGTCGAAGGGAATCATTTTCGAAGAGTCGGGCCGCGAAGCCACCCGCGCGCTCCTGCGTCACGAGGTTTTGGAGTCGCTGATTGAACGCAGATTGATCGCGCAACAACTTCGCGCCGATAATCTTGAGATCACCGAGGATGAGGTTGACAAGCATCTGCAGGCCAGGATGCGGGCGCTCGGGCAGACACCCGGGCAGGCGGCGCAGGAAATTGAAGAGCAGGGGAAAACGCTCGGCGACGTTCGCGAACGCATCCGCTGGCACACGCTCGGGGTTGAGAAGCTCTACACCGTGCACGCTGCGGACAAGCAAACGCTGAGCGATGAGGCCGCGTTGAAACTCTACAACGATTACCCCGCGGAGTTCGATCGCGAAGAGGAGCGTCGAGTCCGGCACATTCTTATCCGCGTGAACCCCGACGCATCAGCGAAAGTGAAACAGGCCGCGCGGGCGAAAATGGAACAACTGCTTCAGCGCATTCGCGCAGGCGAGGACTTCGCCGCGCTGGCGAAGGAATACTCCGACGATGAATTGAGCCGGAATCGCGGTGGCGACCGCGGCTTTTCAGGACGCGGATTTATTCGAGGGCCTGGGGATGATCCGTTCGGCGACGTTGCCTTTGCCATGAAGCAGATTGGCGAAATCAGCGATGTTGTCGAAACCCGCGACGGATTTCATGTGATTGAACTTACAGGGTTGAAGGAAGCGCGCCGGCTCAGCTTTGAAGAGGTTAAGGACGGGATGATTGCTGATTTTCGGCATCGGGAAATTGGCCGTTTCTGGAGCCGGTTCGGCGGCGACCTGCGTGCTGCCGCAAATCTTGACTGGACCTCGCACGAACTGTTCCGCCAGGCCAGGGCAAAGCGGCTCCAGGAAAAGCACAATGCGAAGATCGAACGCATGATTGCGCGTGAACAGCGAAAGGCGGGTGAAGCGCCGCCTGAAGATGGCGCGGCTGCGACGGAACTCAGGACCGATGTTCGCTGAGGAGGTTCTGTGAACGGAAAGTTCGTCTTTGCGGCGTCGCTCTCGCTCAACGCGGCACTTGTCATTGCGCTGGTGTCGTTGCAGGACGTCACGTCCGGGGCTGACCCAACTTTCGTGACCGCGATTGATTCTCCGGCTGTGCCGCCGCTGCAGGCCGTGGTTATCGACTCGGAGGCAAACCCGTCCGCCATAAAGCAGATTCCTTTTCGATGGAGCTCATTGGAGTCGCAGGATTACCGCCAATACGTCAGCAACCTGCGCGCGATCCATTGTCCCGAAGAGACGCTGCGCGACATCATCGTCGCAGATCTGGATCAGCTCTGCGCGTCGAAGCCCGGGCACACGCCTCCCAATCCCGCGCCGTGGAATGGAGCGACGCGACGCCGGGCGTTGGAGCGGCAGCATGTGCTTTCACGGGCTGCAATGGCTGCTGAAAAGCGCGCACTGGTCCGGGAATTGATTGGCTATCCATGGGACCATTCCAGCCGCGACGTGTGGCATCAGGATTCCTACACGTCCATTTTGCTGGGGTTCCTGGCTGCGTCGAAAGGACCACAGTTGCTTTCTCTTCTTGCCGACGCCACCGAGCAGGCGCGCGCCATAAAAGAGGCTTCGGGAGGAATATTGATTGCAGAAGATCGGGAGGCACTGCGCCGGCTTTACCACACTCTTCAGCGCGAAATGTCGGGGATGCTGTCTGCAGCGGATAAACTGGAGTTCGAATTGCGAACGCAGGCTGGAGCGTATCTGCCTGTGGAGGATATCCACTGGGACGGCGTCACGATCAACGGAGGCGAACTGCGGGAATTCGTGCGGTTCTCGTTGGAGCATCGGGACATGTTCGCTGAGGAATTCCTGGCCGAAGCTCCGCTTGCCGGAGATACGATTGAAGCGAAGAGAACCGCGTTCACAAGCCGCGTGCGAACGATGCTCGGCCCGGTGCGATTCTCGGATTACGAACGGGCGCAGGACCAGGCATTCCGGGAACTGTTCGCGTTTACAGCCGCGCGAAACATGACACGAGATGTTGCCGTGCACATTTACAACACCTGCCGGGCGGCGGAATCGCAGGCGTCGCAGGTTCGCAACGACGCGACACTTTCCGCTGAAGAACAACTCGCCGCCCTGGCGGTGCTGAAGTCAATGACCACAAAATCCGTTGCGGCGCGGCTGGGTGCTGATTACCGCGAGTATGTGAGCGGCGCCGGACAATGGATGTCGATCCTGCAACAAGAGGAAGCCAATTAGCTTCGCGCGATGAACCTGTTACTGCGCACATCGTTGATCTTGAATATGGCACTCGGAATTGCGGTGCTGGCCTCGTTCATCGCCCGCAAACCACTCCGCAAACATGCCGTGGCGGCGAGTTTGCCTTCCAACGTGGAAGCAGAGCGAGGGCAGGACGAACGGAATGAACCTCTTGCGTTGGAAGCGGCGCAGCGCCAGTTCGATTGGGAGGCATTGTGCGATGCTGATTTGAAAGTCTACCGCCAGAATCTCGAGGCAGTGGGTTGTCCTTCGCAGACGATCGCCGACATCATCGTCGCGGAAATCAACGAGCGATTCCATGCGCGGCGTGAGGTGTTGATTCAGTCCTGCCAGGCGCGGTATTGGGATCTGGCATTGAAAGGCGAAGCAGCCATTCGATCGGAATGCTGTCCGCCGCTGGACGCCCTGGCCGCCGAACGCCAGGCCATGATTCAGGACGTACTCGGCGACCGGCCGCGGGTCAGCGAGCCCGTTTCCGCAAACCACCAAACCAGTGCAGTGGCCGAGGCAACGGCAACGCCCGACCTCGAAAATGCGGGAACCGACGCGCGCTTGTTGGGATCCCGTGAATCGCTTTGGGCGGCGGACTTGTCGGGATTCGAGCCGACCCGGGAGGAGTGGCGCCTGGTGACGCAATTGCGAATGGAATGGGTCGACGCACAGCAGGAGCTGGATCAACAGGAGCTTCCCCATGAAGAGAAGTTTCGGCGCGGAGAGCAGTTGCAGGCCGACCTGGATGCGCGCATTCGCGAGGTGTTAGGCGAGGAGCGGCACGCGGAATACGAACTCGCAAAAGATGGAGCATTTCAGGAGTTGCATCGCGTCGCGGAACGGTACGGCCTCGCGCGCGAGGTTGCGGCGCAGGCGCACCACATTGCCCGGACGACGCAACAGCAGCTGGAGACTCTTCGGAACAATTCGGCATTGAGCGAGCAGATTCGCCGCGCGACGATCGAACGGGTCCTGAAGGAGGCGAAGCAGAGCCTTCAGGAAACGATGGGAGCGCGAGCGCTGGCGACGTATGGCGAGCACGGAGGCGACTGGCTGACTTCAGGATTGTAATTGGTTTTCACGACGTGCCGGGTCCGGACACCGTGTTAGTGTCGCGGGGCGACGGACGGCGACGAACCGTCAGTTGTGCATCCTGAACACAATGAAAAACCTGCTGTCCACCGCGACCGCCCTCTTCCTGCTTGTGCAAAACGCCACCGCTTCCACGATTGACCATGAAGTTGACGAACTGCTCGGTAAGCTGTCGCTTGAAGAAAAGATCGGGCAGATGGTGCAACTGGATCTCCTGGTCGTGACGCGGGCCGGCAGCAATCCCATTCAGCTCGATCCCGCAAAGCTTCGCGAAGCTGTCGTCACCCACAAGATCGGCTCGTTCATCAACAACGGACTGGGCCGCGCTCTTTCCCTCGCGGAATGGACCTACGTTCACAAGACGATCCAGGACATGATCCGGGCGGAGACGCCAAACAAGGTGCCGCTGTTGTATGGGATTGATTCCATTCATGGAGCCACTTTTGTGAAGGATGGGACGTTGTTTCCGCAGAGCATTGGCATGGCAGCGACGCGCAATCCTGAATTGATGCGGTTGAGCTCGGAGGTTTCGGCGCGTGAGACGCGAGCAGCGGGACTTCGATGGACCTTTGCGCCCGTGCTCGACGTCGGACGCCAGCCGCTGTGGTCGCGGCTGCCTGAGACGTTCGGTGAAGATCCATTGCTTGCGTCAGTGTTTGGAGTCGCCGCGGTGAAAGGATTTCAAGGGAGCGATCTCAGTGCGCCCACGAGTGTCGCCGCCTGCATGAAGCACTACGTTGGGTATTCGTTTCCGTTCAACGGCAAGGATCGATCACCTGCGTTAATTCCAGATCCCTACCTGCGCGAATATTTTCTGCCGCCCTTCCGGGAGGCAATCAAGGCTGGAGCCAGGACGATCATGGTCAATTCAGGCGAGGTGAATGGCGTTCCAGTGCATGGAAGCAAATATTACCTTACCGATGTCCTCCGGGGAGAGCTGGGTTTTGACGGCGTCGTTGTTTCAGATTGGGAGGATGTGATTCGCCTGCATAAATGGCATCGGATTGCGGAGACGCCTGCCGACGCGGTGCGAATCGCCGTTGAAGCGGGTCTCGACATCAGCATGGTGCCGCTGGATTACTCGTTTGCGAAGTTGCTCAAGCAACTCGTGATGGACGGCCGAGTGAACCAAGAACGCATCGACAAATCCGTTCGGCGCATTCTCAGACTGAAGGTTGAATTGGGCCTGTTGCGAAATCCGTATGTTGAGGCGGAAGCGGCGGCGAACTTCGGACAGCCTGAGCATCAGCAGCTGGCCCTGCAGGCTGCAGAGGAATCATTGACCCTGTTGAAGAACGAACGGACGACGCTGCCGCTGAAAAAATCGGCGCGCGTTCTGGTCGCAGGTCCCGCGGCGAACAGCATCAGCGCGCTGCACGGCTGCTGGTCCTTCACGTGGCAGGGACTTGATGAAAGCAAATACCCCGCAAGCGCTCGTTCGATCCTGGAAGCGATTCGCGAAAAGGTCGGCGCTGGAAACGTAACTTACCATCAGGGCGTCACTTTTGCGGGCGGAGCCGTTGATCTGGAAAGCGCGGAACGCGCGGCGGCCAATGCCGATGCTGTGATTCTTTGCCTCGGCGAGGACGCTTACGCGGAGACACCAGGCGACATCAGCTCACTCGACCTGCCTGCCGGACAACAGGAACTCGCGAGGCGATTGCAGGCTGCGGGCAAGCCGGTCGTGCTGGTCCTTGTGCAGGGACGCTGCCGCGTGATTCGCGAGATTGAGCCGGGTGCGGCGAGTATACTGCTCGCGTACTGGCCCGGGTCGCAGGGAGCACGCGCGATTGCCAATGTTATATTTGGCGACGCAGTTCCATCCGGAAAGCTGCCGTTCACTTATCCGCGATACGAGAATCATCTGCTGACGTATGATCGCAATCACACGGCGAGCATCAATGAATTTGAACCACCCGATCACACGCCCGCGAAGGAATTCAAACCGCAGTGGGAGTTTGGCACGGGACTCAGCTACACGACGTTTGAAGTGCGCAATCTGCGGCTGGGCGCGCCCGTTTTGCGGGGCGCGGAAACATTGACCGTGGAGGTGGAGGTTGTGAACTCTGGAAAGCGGGCCGCCCCTGAGACCGTCGAGCTTTACACGCGCGATTTGTTTGCTTCGACGACGCCTCCTTCGAAGCGGCTGAGGGCATTTCAAAAGCTCTCCCTGAATCCCGGCGAAACCAAAATCGCGACCTTCGCCCTCACCGCAAGTGACCTGGCATTCGTCGATGCGCAAAGCCGGATCGTGACAGAACCTGGGGATTTTGAAGTCCTGGTTGGCGGCTTGAAGGCTTCGTTTCGTTACGAGCCATAAGCAAATGGGCGTTGCCCGCGCTTAATCAAATCGCACTTTGCGAGCGAGGCTGTTCTTCTCTTGCGCCGCCCCTGATCGGGTTCCAGAATCAGCGCCGTGCGTCCCGTGAACCGGAGCAGCAATGCAGTTGGCGACAGTTGCAGAATTTTCCTGCTGCGCCTTGCTGTCGTGTTATTGGCGCTGATTTCAATACCTGCGTTTTCGGCAACGCCGCTTCCAAATTATTTTCCCCGGGTCCTCGATTCAGAAAACGGGCTGCCGCAGAATTCCGTCACTGCAATTCTTCAAACCCGCGACGGCTATCTTTGGATCGGAACCTACAACGGCCTCGCACGGTTCGATGGCCACTCGTTTACGGTGTTTGACGGGGACCGAAGCAACGCACCGGAGTTGCGCAACAGCCGCGTTGTGAGCCTGTTTGAGGACGATGACGGCACGCTCTGGATCGGACATGAAACCGGGGAGTTGACGCGCTATCGGGACGGCAGGTTTACCGCGGTTGAATACCGTGTGCCGTGGGAAAACCGCAAGATCATCGGAATCGGCTCGGACAGTTCCGGCAAATTGTGGCTGTTGAACGAGCAAGGCCTTCTGGCGGCGATCACGGGCGAAACCCTTGCGGTTCCGGACGCCGGCACAGCGACGAAGATTGCTGGGTTTGCGCGAAATTCCCGCGGCGAAATCTGGGTTGCCTACGCGGGGCGCGTCTTTGCGCTGAAGGACAGCAAACTGATTCCGCTGGCCGAAGGCGATGAAGGGCCCGGCGGATACGCCACCGGCATCTGCGCGGCGCTCGACGACACTCTGTGGATTGTAAGCGGCGACAACATTCGAAAATGGAATGGCGAGAAACTCGTGGCGGACCTCGGGCCCGCTCCGTGGGGGCAAAGTTCCATCAGCGCGATGCTGGAAACGCGAGGTGGCGCGCTGGCAGTCGGCACTCTCGAGGCAGGGTTGTATCTTCACTTTGCCGGCCGCGGCGTCATTCATTTCGATCGTTCGAATGGCTTTCCGCACGATTGGACGCGCTGCCTGTTTGAGGATCGAGAAGGAACATTGTGGGCGGGGACGGGCAGCCGCGGAATCGTCGCGTTGCGGGCGGGAAATGTGCGCACTGTGACTCCGCCCGATCTTTGGCGCGAGCGGGACGTGCTTTCTGTCACCGCGGCACAGGATGGGTCGCTGTGGATCGGAACCGAAGGCGTGGGGATTTATCGCCTGCAGAATGGCCAATGGAGCCAGTTTGGCGAAGCACACGGACTGGCCAATGTGTTCGTCTGGTCGATCGCGGAGGATGCGCGGGGAACAATCTGGGCCGGCACGTGGGGCGGGGGAGTCTTTGTGAGCCAGGGAAATCAGTTTCGAACCGCCGCAGGATTGGAGGGCATGAACGTTCCCGCGCCCGCTCTGTTGCATGCGCGGAACGGCGTCACCTGGATCGGAACTCGCAACGGCCTCATGCGTTACCAGAACGGGGAGACTCGCCTGTTCGGACGAAACGAAGGTCTCGACGTGCCTGACGTGCGTGCCGTCGTGGAAGACGATCGCGGCGGCGTGTGGTTTGGAATGATGGGAGGCGGACTCGGTTATTTCCTGAACGGCCAATTGCGGACGTACCACCGCGCGGAGGGACTCACAAGCGAGTATGTGCATTGCTTGCGATGGGATCCTGATGGCGTCCTGTGGATTGGAACCTACGGAGGCGGCGTGAACCGCTTGAAAGACGGACGGATCAGCGCGATCAGCATGAGCGAGGGGCTGCCGAATAATGTGATCTGTCATATCGAAGAGGATCACGACAAGCATCTCTGGTTCAGTTCGCGCGGCGGCATTTTCCGAGTGGCAAAATCAGAGTTGAACCGTTGTGCCGACGGCGAGATCGCGCAGGTGCGCTGCCTAAGCTATGGAAAAGCCGACGGCATGCCGACCCTGGAATGCACGGGGGGGTTCCAGCCCGCCGGATGCAAGACCGCGGACGGGCGGCTCTGGTTTCCAACCACCAAGGGATTGGTAATGCTGGATCCCGCTGACGCGAAGGTGAATCAGCTGCCCCCGCCCGTCGTGATTGAAAGCGCCTGGATTGAAGGACGGCCGGTGACGCTGCCACGCGAGGAAGGCGTCCTGGAGGTTCCACCGGGCCAGCAACGTTTCGAGTTTCATTACACTGCACTGACATTCGTCGCGCCGGAAAAGGTGCGGTTCCGATACCGCCTGCGGGGACTTGAGACTGCGTGGACTGATGCGGAAACGAAGCGTGTTGCACCCTACACCTACATTCCGCCCGGCAGTTATACTTTCCAGGTGATCGCATGCAACAGCGACGGCGTGTGGAACGAGCAGGGCGCGCAACTTGCGATTGTCGTGCAGCCGCACGTCTGGCAGCGCTGGTGGTTCAAGCTGCTCGAAATGTTGCTTGCCGCGACGCTGCTTGTCGGCGTGGCGCTGGGCGTGTCGCGGCGTCGCATGCGGTTGAAGTTCGAGCGCATCGAACGCCAGCGCGCGATCGAACGGGAACGCGCGCGGATTGCGCAGGACATTCACGACAACCTTGGGGCCAGCCTCACTCGCATTTCGCTGCTCAGTCAATCGGCATATGGAGAGCTCGACAATCCACAGCATACGGGGACGCAGCTTGAACGGATTTATGGAACGGCGCGGGAGCTCACGCGCGCGATGGATGAGATCGTCTGGGCAGTCAATCCGCAGCACGACACGCTCGACAGTCTCGCCAATTACATCGGAAAGTTCGCGCAGGATTTCCTCGGGCCGCTTCAGATCCGCTGCCGCCTGGACGTGCCTGTCGACCTGCCACATTGGCCAGTGACCGCCGAGGTGCGGCACAATCTGTTCCTCGCTGTGAAGGAAGCGTTGCACAATGTCGTCAAGCACGCGGGCGCGACCGAGGTGATTGTTATCCTGACGACCTCTGCGCAAAAATTCACGCTCGCCATTCGGGACAACGGCAGGGGCTTTTCGCAGACCGTCTCGCGTGACAAGCCAGGCGGCAACGGACGCATCCTGTCAGGCAACGGGCTTGCGAACATTCGATCGCGGCTCGGGAAACTCGGGGGCTCGTGCGAGATTGACAGTGTCGTGGGGGGCGGAACGACAGTGCGTCTGACAGTGCCTGTTGCTGTCCCCGCCTGAGCTGTAGCCAAAACACACGACACGCATTTGCCAATGAGCCGAACTAAAGTCAGCCCGGAAGTGAGTATTGCGGTTTCTATTATCGAAGACGATTTGCCCGCCCGGGAAATCATCGCGGCATGGATCAAGCGGGCAGAGGGTTTCAAGCTGGTGAGTGAGCACGGGAGCGCGGAGACAGCCCTGGCGCGCATGCCGGAGGAAAAGCCTGACGTCGTGCTTGCAGACATCAACCTGCCCGGGTTGAACGGCATCGAATGCATCCGCCGGTTGAAGCCAATCCTGCCGAACACGCAATTCGTCATGGTGACCGTGTACGAGGATGCCGATCACATTTTCAACGCGCTTGCTGTCGGCGCCAGCGGTTACCTGCTGAAGCAGACTGCGCGGAACGATTTACTGGCCGCGTTGCGGGAAGTGCATGCGGGCGGCTCGCCGATGAGCAGCAACATTGCGCGCAAGGTCGTGCAATCCTTCCGTCGGCCGAATGCCCCTGCGCATCCCAGCCACGATTTGTCGCCTCGCGAGCGCGAAGTGCTGGAACTGCTCGCGCGGGGTTATCTCTACAAGGAAATTGCCGATTCGCTCCAGATCAGCGTTCCGACGGTGAACACTTACATTCGGCGCATCTACGAGAAGCTGCACGTGCGTTCACGCGCCCAGGCAGTCGCGAAGTTCACGAACATTCCGCTGGGGAATTCGTGAGCAGACAGGAACGGGGCATTCATGCCGCGTTATCGTTCGGAAGCGTGGCGCGTCGGATCGTTTCTAACACGCTGGAGTAGCCGAACCTGAAGCGGCTGAAGGCACGCGCTGCGGGATTCGCAGGATCGCGCGTTCACGCCGCTTAAGCGTGCTTCGGAAAGAGCGATTTCGATCGGCCTGACGCGCGCCGAAACAAATGCGCTCAAGCGGGCTGAAACTCCCCGCGCCATCCTCCAGGGGAAGTGTCGTTAGAACACACGACTCCGCCGCGAGCACCTGTAGCGGCAGTATTCGCGCGTGATTTCAACCCGCCCTTCTTCAGTATGAAGCTCCACGCCATTGATATCGCGATCATCGTGGGATACTTCCTCCTCGTTCTGCTGATCGGATTGTGGGTATCGCGCCGTGGCTCGAAGGATTTGGATTCGTATTTTCTGGGCGGCCGTTCGTTGCGCTGGCATGTGCTGGGAATCTCCGACGCGTCGGGGATGTTTGATATCAGTGGAACGATGTGGCTCGTGTTCATCCTTTTTGTCTATGGCCTCAAGAGCCTCTGGCTTCCCTGGCTCTGGCCTGTGTTCAACCAGATTTTCCTGATGATGTTCCTGAGTGCGTGGCTGCGCCGTTCGAACGTGCTGACTGGCGCGGAATGGATTCAAACGCGGTTTGGCCGTGGTCGCGGTGCCAATCTCGCGCATCTCAGCGTCGTCTTCTTTGCGCTCGTGAACGTCATTGGCATGCTTGCCTACGCGTTCAAGGGCATCGGGAAATTCGCGGTGGTCATGCTCCCCTGGCAATTCACGGGAAACACCGCTGGCCTTTTCACCGACGAAAACATCTACGCCATGATCATCCTTGGCCTGACTTCCCTGTACGCGATCAAGGGAGGAATGGTGAGCGTGGTGATTACCGAGGTGATGCAATTCACCATTCTTACAATCACAGCGCTGGCAATTGCGGTGATAGCCATGGTCAAGGTGTCGCCTGAGATGATTCAGGCTGCGATCCCCGCGGGCTGGATGAACCCATTCTTCGGACTGCGTCTGGAGCTCGATTGGACGGGAATCCTGGACAAGGTGAACAATGTGATTCGCACTGACGGGAACGAACTGTTTGGGATTGTGTTCGGCCTGATGTTCTTCAAGGGAATTCTCGCGAGTCTCGCAGGGCCTGCGCCCAATTACGACATGCAGCGAATCCTCGCCACGCGGAATCCGCGCGAGGCCTGCATGATGAACGGAATGGTCAACGTCGCATTGTATTTTCCGCGTTACGCGATGATCACCGGGATCACGATTCTGGCGCTGGCGTTTTGCATGCCCGAGTTGCGTGCCATGGAGAAGCCTGACTTTGAGAAGCTGCTGCCGATCGTGCTCAGCCAGTATATCCCGGCGGGCGTCGTCGGATTGCTGCTGGCTGGCTTGCTTGCCGCGCTTATGTCGAATTTCGCCGCAACCCTGAATGCCGCGCCCGCCTATCTGGTGAACGACATCTATAAGCGGTTTTTCGATCCCACCATGGCGCCCAAGGCGCAGGTGTTTTGGAGCCGCGTCGCGTCGGTTGGCGTGCTTTTGGTCGGAACCCTGTTTGGGCTTCTCACGACCAGCATAACGGAAGTCATGATGTGGATCGTGGGAGCGCTGTATGGCGGCTACGTGATGGCGAACGTGCTTAAATGGTATTGGTGGCGCTTCAATGGATACGGGTACTTTTGGGGAATGATGGCGGGCATTCTCAGCGCCATGTTCATGCCGGAAGTGGCCCGCCTCGTCCTCGGCCATCCGATCAGCAACCCGCTATTCCTCTTTCCGATCATCTTCGGCCTGTCGGTCGCCGGCTGCCTCCTGGGAACCTTCTTGTCCAAGGCCGAAGACGATTCAGTGTTGAAGAATTTTTACAAGACGGTCAATCCGTGGGGCGCGTGGGGGCCGATTCGCGCGAAGGTCGTGGCCGAGAATCCCAGCTTCATTCCCAATCCAGATTTCGCAAAAGACATGACGAATGTCGCTGTTGGAATCGTGTGGCAGCTCTCGCTTACAGCGCTGCCAATCTTCATCGTGCTTCGCAGCTGGAAGTGGGCGGGGGTCGTCGGGGCGCTTCTCGCGGTGACATCGGTATTCATCAAATTGAATTGGTATGACCGTCTGGAAAAGGCCGGCCCTACGCCAGCCGAACCTGCCCCGCGTCCCGCACACTATTCTTCGGCTGCATGAAGACATCTCCACACATCGGTCTCAGCCTGGGTTCTGCGCTGTTGTTTGCCGTCGCGGCGGGCGCATCTGCGAGCGTCTTGAGCGCGCCGCAATTCCAATCCTTCGTGCGGGCAGAAGCTGGCCAGTTGGTTGAAGACGGC